>NZ_JARGYT010000009.1:0-25395 GCF_034470605.1 Candidatus Cyrtobacter comes | reverse complement strand
TGACCCGCCGCACAAAAATTGTATCCAAAGAAGAGGAAATGGTTACTATAAAGCTCTGGTGCGCTCTTACAACACCGGAGATTTTTCAGCATTATCAGGGATACATTATTATCTATCTTTAGGTGAAAACTCTCGAAAATTATAACTTGATTTTTTTAATATTCTTATACATGCAGCCAGCTTGTATCATCTCCTTGTTCGATAGGATGTTCTAGAAGCTGGTATTCTGCCTCCTTATGATCATCTACTTGTGCTATATTTTTTTTAAATTTGTCCTGCATACAATTTATATACGGTTTAATTACACATTCTAAAAGTAGAGCTCCTGCTAATGCTCCTGGAATACACGTGGAGAATAGTATGCAATCATCTGTTATAGTAGTTCTATCCTCTCCAGCAAGCGCTGTAATAACTATAGCGCCAAACGGCAATGATATCTGAAAAGCCTGCAGTAACGCATTTGTAGCTGATTGCCATAACCAACCACTATCATCATATTTTACATTATAATATAATGAATGGAAAATAGGTTGTGTTACAGACTTACAAATAACACCTAAGAATGCTAATATACTAACTAGCGCCATGGGGTTTTTACTTGGCTCACCAGTGAAATAATAACCAAATATACACATTGATGTACCGAAGCCACTCCCTATAAATGCGCCCTCTAATATTGGTCTAAAAATAGTCATGTAATGATATGAAATTTACAACTTGATTCTAATATTCGTATGCATGCTCCTTCATTGTCGCATAGTCGGTCTAATGCGCGATTATCGCTACCAGCACTACGTATAATAAAAGAGGTTCACCTAGAATTGTGCGAATTGATATAGACATACCAACATCGCTAATCCTGATATATGCTTTAGGCATCTTATATCATAACTTGCCGGTTCATTCGATGGATTACTACCACCAAAACGTTAAAACCGTGATAATAAACTGTTATTTATTGTGGTGCAAATTTAATTATATATGTCGCGCTGCGCCCTTCTCACCACCTATCCTATCGCGGAATGATGCTGGTTTATCTGAATCTTGATTTAAATCACTACCTTTAAGTTTTTTAATAAACTCATCTATCGCTAATGGCTCTATACCTTTAGATGAGCCAACAATACAGCTTAGTCCACAAATTGGAGTTCCATCTGGGATTAAAAGTTCCATGTTTTGACCTTGAATGATTGGATAAATTTTCCCATCTGCTCTAATTATGTCATCGAAATAGTTGGTAGCTATATCAGGAAATGTGGTGTCTTTGTAAAATTTAATATCTTTGATATTTATTGTAATAACTATACACATACCTGCCCCAAAGGAGAGGGCTTCATTAATATCACTTGTACAAGAAATAAATGGAGATTTAGCTCCTTTTGCATCAACTGTTGCATTTTCGTTTAACCCGACCTGGTTAATTAATAATTGTTCCAATTCATCTGGGTTATTTGGCTCAAACTTCATTCTCCCATGTATGCTGTGATTTTTTACCATTTCGCTAATTTCTTTTATATTTTTAGTTCCGCGAAAAACATGTACATAATCCATATATATCAAAAGATAAACAATAGTTATTGTAATATATGACATTTAAGATTCAAGTGCTAAAATTATGTGATTAGAGGATTTATCTTTTAATTCAGATAAAAATATTATGATTTAGCGTTTTAATAAATCTAGGATAAAGTGGCAAGAATGCATCAAGGTTATGGCGGATATTCTCCACCATAAAGCTCTCTAATTACCTCTTGGAAATTTCATGCAAATACTGTTCCAAAAACGTTTTGGCGTATCTCTTCATATGCCATATGCAAAATTTAGCATGCTAGGAGATCATCACCACCGCTGTATGGTTGTAGATTCATCTCTAATTCATGAATACCCTCTCCAAGATCTGTTCTTTCGCCAATTTTTGGAATTCGAACACTATGAGTGAGCAATTCTACTATATCATGCGCTGGAATTCCATGCACAACTTCTCCATCATCTTTTCTAAATGTTATCGTTGATGCTATAGCTAAAATTTCCTCTACCACAACTTGTTCATGTGGCCGTAATACAGAGAGAATATCTTTGGCTAAGTCGTTTTCATCTATACTATTACTGTGTATAGCTTGTAATGCATTCAAAACTCTATGAATAGATTGATCTGTATCATTGAAGTGAAGAGGGCCAAGCTTAAATGTCTTAGTATGCATATATAATGTTTTGACCAGCTCAGAAAGTTCGCCAAAAGAATAACTAGTTCCATCCTGTGTCCGTGCCTTTATAAATCGAACATGCATCAATAAACCATCCGCAGATGATTGATGAGTGCTTTCCATATCAACTCGATTATCATCTGGGCCTCCTGGCTGCATGGAATATGCTATATCAAAACATTTAGTAATTGCATCAAGCTCCTCGTTGGATAGTAATGCCGTATCACCTGCAAAATATATACACCCATTCATAGCATTAGATTGTATAACAACAGAATGAAATGCTGTAGTATGTGAATCGTGTATACATCTACCAGACCAGTGACGGCTGTCTACTGATGCTATTTTCATAAAATCTCCAAGTATAGCCACATCACCTGGCATCATCTCAAATACATTTTTGAAATTCATAGCATTGAGCATGGCGCCAAGACCTTTTGGTACAAAAATAATAGGGCTGTTATTATACAATTTTAATTGAGATTCACATAATAATCGAAGCGTCTCTGGATCAAAGTGATCGCGATGATTATGTGAGTAAATTAATGCATTAATTTCTGGATAATCCTGCACCTGCGCTCCTTCGTTAGTAAATCTTGGATAAAGAAAACTTAAACTTCCCTGAACTGGATCAGTGAGTATAGTAAAATTACGAATTTCGCTATTATATCTTACAGGTATCGTATAGATTTGTGTTGCATGCCCAACCCAGTAACTACTAAATACATTTTCCTTAATTTCCTGCGGTTGTATGTCATCTTGTGCATAAATTGTTGATTTATCTACAGGTATGGAAAAATAGCTATTATTTTTAACAAAGATAGATTTTATGTAATCATACATTGTGCTAAGGAAAATCCTAGTGGCTTCATTTTTATGATTAGCGGTATCATTTTTATATCTATAAACATGCTCAGCCCAAAGCTCAGTATATCCTAATAATGGCAACCATATATGTTTAGGGATATCATATTTCCTACACAGTTTAGCCCATAGGCCATTATTGACCATCTCTTGAATAAAAGGTTGATAACCACCAACCTTACTTAAGGTAACACTATAATCCATAAAATTAAGCTATCAACTTATTAAATCACATATCAATCTAATATTTTGGCAAGTTAGTGCAAACCTTATACATCAATTTAGCAAAGCGCTAAATATTTCATGCAACGTTAGTTGTAATGCAGTAGGCCAAAATCAAAGCATAACGTTTATAAAAAATCAGCATACAATGCAATACATATTAGTGAGTAAGTTAAGTAATTACGAGCTAATAATTTTGTTATAAATTACAAAAAGCTATATATAATATATTATTCTCACCGCATTTATGTGAAGCTTGCTTCAAGTATTAACATCGCTATACATTCACTATGACGCTGCACGCCATTCCAGTAACATGTGCATAGCCGGAGACTATATCTAGAGCATAATCTGGTTCTGTATTATTAAGGTTTTGCGCTGTGGCAAATATTCTTATTCTACCGTTAGTTAGCTGTATTATAGCGTTTTCATGCATGTGCATAATACCCAGCTCCCCCTCTTTTCCAGGTAGTACTAAAAGAGCAACATTACCTTCATATAATACATTCCCAGGAGAGACTATATTAACCTTAATCTGCATGGCTACTAGCTAGTTTTTTAGCTTTAGCAACGGCTTCATCTATACTGCCTACCATATAAAATGCGGCCTCTGGCAAATTATCATGCTTACCTTCAATTAGTTCTTTAAAACTTCTTACTGTATCCTCTAAGGGTACATACTTCCCCTCCATACCAGTAAATACTTCAGCAACATGAAAGGGTTGAGATAAGAATTTGTGTATCTTTCTTGCACGATTTACTATTAGCTTATCTTCCTCTGATAATTCATCCATACCTAATATGGATATAATATCCTGCAATGACTTATATGTTTGAAGTACTTTTTGCACTTCTAGTGCAACTTCATAATGTTCTTTACCTATAACAGCAGGATTCAATATACTAGATTTACTATCCAATGGATCGACGGCTGGGTATATACCTTTTTCCGCAATTTGCCTACTAAGAACAGTAGTTGCATCTAGGTGTGCAAATGAAGTAGCTGGAGCAGGGTCCGTTATATCATCTGCAGGTACGTATATAGCCTGTATAGAAGTAATAGAGCCCCTTTTAGTGGAGGTAATTCTTTCCTGAAGTGCGCCCATTTCTGTGGCTAAGGTTGGCTGATAACCGACGGCAGATGGCATGCGGCCTAAAAGCGATGAGACCTCTGACCCTGCTTGAGTAAATCTGAATATATTATCAATAAAGAACAGTACATCTTGCCCATCTTCCTCTCTGAAATGTTCGGCTATAGTAAGGCCAGCAAGAGCAACTCTGGCCCTTGCTCCAGGCGGTTCATTCATCTGACCATATACAAGAGCAACCTTTGATTTTCTAGAATCAATCAGATCTATAACATGAGAATCTATCATTTCATGATAAAGATCATTTCCTTCTCTAGTTCTTTCGCCAACACCTGCAAATACTGAAACGCCTCCATGAGCTTTTGCAATATTGTTTATAAGCTCCATTATAATCACAGTTTTGCCTACACCCGCACCTCCAAAAAGACCTATTTTTCCACCTTTTGAATATGGTGCAAGCAAATCTATAACTTTGATACCAGTTTCCAGAATCTCTTCACTTGTAGCTTGTTCAATAAATTTTGGAGCCTCTGCATGTATTGAGGACCTCCTTTTAGCATGTAGTGAACCTCTACCATCTATAGGATCACCTATAACATTTATTATTCTACCAAGTGCGCATTTTCCAACAGGAACGGATATAGGGGCGCCAGTATTTTTAACCTCCATCCCCCTATACATACCACTTGTTTCACTCATAGAAATGGTTCTCACCTGGTTATCACCAATATGCTGGGCGACCTCTAAAACTATTTTTTCTGCTTGATCGGTTGTGCATTCCAGCGCATCAAGCACACTTGGTAAGTGTGAGTCAAATTTAACATCAACAACAGAGCCAATAACCTGCGTTATAACACCAATATTACTCATATATCACGTGTAGAAATAAATACTAAAATCATAAAAATCATATTGCCTCAGCCCCTGAAACAACTTCTATCAATTCTCTTGTAACTATAGCTTGGCGCTGCCTATTATACTGAGTGTTCAGACACTCTAGTAATTCTAGGGAGTTTTTACTTGCACTATCCATGGCCCTCATTCTAGTACTATGTTCACTCACAGTACTATGGATCAATGCTCTATATATCTGTGAGTTTATATAATCAATATAAAATGAATCCAAAATATCGCTCGGCTCAAGATTCATAGATTTATCTCCCTCTATAAGGCCGCTCCCTAAACTCAGCATAGATGGTAGATTTTTTATTACAGATATAAATTCAGTATATATTATTCTTATATCTTGATTTTTTTTTACTAAAAGAGAGGCAATTTTTTTTGCAAAATTGACTTCAGGGATCTTATTATGCTCTATGAGAGTTAAGTTTACATCTTTATCTTTAAACAAGCCTTTCAAAGATGAATAGCCGCTTCTGCCAACAAATATAATTTCTTTAGCTGATTGAATCTGTAAAGCGGCAAATTTAATAAGTGTTGAATTAAAAGAGCCACACATCCCTCTATCAGAGGTAATTATAAGATAAGAAATATTATCATTGTTATGAACGGTTCTTAAGTATGAGGCTATATTAGAGAATGCAGTTACATATGGAGTTGCAAGCTTCAATAGATTTCTCGCCTTATTCATTCTAGAAGCAGAGATGAGATACATCGCTTTAGTAATCTTTTTTGTAGATTTTACAGTATTCATTCTGTTCTTTATTTGTCTAAGATCTGGCATACTAACCAAATAACTGTACAAACTCCGCTATTGCCGCAATAATTGATTTCTCAAGGTCGGCACTTATAGACTTTTTATTCTTAATTTCATCCAATTTCTCTTTGTGTTTAGATTTAAAGTGCTCAAGAAGCGCGCCTTTAAATCTATTAATTTTTTCAGATTCTATTCCATCAATATAACCTTTTACGCCAGCTAAGATCAAAATAACTTGCTCTACTGCAGAATAAGTTGAATATTGAGGTTGCTTAAGTAATTCTGTAAGTTTGTTACCTCTCAATAAGATAGCCTTAGTTGTGCTATCTAAATCAGATGCAAATTGTGAAAAAGATTCTAACTCTCTGTATTGAGCAAGATCAAGTTTTATTCCACTTGCTACTTGTTTCATTGCTTTTATCTGGGCGGCTGAGCCTACCCTACTGACAGAAAGACCAACATTAACAGCAGGTCTAATACCTTTAAAGAACAGTTCTGTTTCGAGAAAAATTTGCCCATCGGTTATAGAGATAACATTTGTAGGGATGTATGCAGATACATCGCCTGCTTGAGTTTCTACTATAGGTAGGGCTGTCAACGAACCGCCACCTTTAGCATTTGATAATTTTGCAGCGCGCTCTAATAATCTAGAATGTAGGTAAAAGACGTCACCAGGGTATGCTTCTCTACCAGGCGGCCTTCTAAGCAACAATGATAATTGTCTATATGCAATCGCATGTTTGCTGAGATCATCATATATTATCAGCGCATGTTTGCCATGATCTCTGAAATACTCTCCCATCGCGCATCCAGAATAAGGTGCTATGAACTGCATAGCGGCGCTTTCTGATGCAGATGCAATAACAACTGTTGTGTATTTCATTGCATCTTCTTCTTCTAATTTTTTTACTATTCTTGCAACGGATGACTTTTTTTGACCAATCGTCACATATATACAGTGCACCTGATCTTCTGTTCCAAAAAGTCTTTTCTGATTTATTATTGTATCTATTGCTATAGCCGTCTTTCCGGTCTGCCTATCACCTATTATCAGCTCTCTTTGCCCTCTACCTATTGGTATAAGGCTATCTATAGCAATAATTCCAGTTTGAAGTGGTTCGCATACAGATTGTCTATCGATTATGCCTGGGGCAGATTCCTCTACGTTTCGAAACAAGTTAGAATCGATTGCCTCCCTGCCATCTACAGCATTGCCAAGTGAATCAACCACTCTACCTAAAAGAGCATTGCCAACTGGTACACTGAGGGTTTTAAACGTTCTCTTGACGGATTCCCCTTCCCTAATTGTTCTATCTCCGCCAAAGACAATGATCCCAACAGAGTCCTGTTCTAAGCTTATGGCAAGTCCTTTAACACCACATTCAAACTCAACCACTTCATTATACTGCACGTTATCCAGTCCATAAGCTATAACTATGCCGTCTGCAACTTTGATCACTTGACCTATCTCTTCAAATTTAGGTCTCCCATCAAAATCAGCAATTTTTTGCTTTAATATATCAAAAACTTCGGATGATTTCATTTTGCACCTATATCATAATTTTTTATAAATTTATGGATATCATTTAATGCTCTGTCTAAAGAACAGTCCAGTAAATTATTCCCTATTTTTAGCAAAAATCCCGAAAGAAGAGTAGCATCTTCCAAATTTATTATATAGGGATTTATGCCGCATTCTTGCAAAACAGTATTCAGGGCTTTCAAATCTTCCTCGGAGACCTTTGTAACAGTTATAAAGGTTACTGAGACGAAATTTTGTCCTTTTAGCATAAGCTTCTTATATTCATCTTGAATCTTTCCAAGTAGATACAATCTATTGTTTTCAAGTAACAGCTTAACAAAAGAACGTAGTAATGTACATATTTCGCTACCACCAAGCACAGTATTAAGAACGATGCTTTTCATTACTTTAGGGCTAGCTTTGGACAATACAAGCTTTACGTAAATTTCATCATCACTCAGCAAGCGCCATAAAGATTCCAGCGCGCCCCCAATCTCAGCTCTTTCATCAACGCCTGCGCTCTCAAACAAAGCTCTTGCATATTTACCTGCGATATAAAGATCAGATACAAAGCTCATGCGTATCTATAAGAAGCTTAAATCGCCAAATCTCCCGTTAAACTTAGCTACCTCATTGCTTTTCTTGTTAACATAATTGGATTGTCCGGTCCATACGGGGTGTGTTCCTATATCGATCTCTAGTATAAGTTTTGGTTGCTTGTTATAAGTAGAGCGCGTCTTAAATTCCGTGCCATCAGTTTGAACAACGATTATTTCCCTATACCTTTCATGTATAGTTTTTTTCCCCTTTGTACCAACGCCGCGCAAAGCAGCCTTGCCACTACCTTTGATTTGTGGCGAAGCTACTTTTTTTGTAGTTTGTTTAGAATTTTTTTTCATGGTTATCCACACTATAAGGATATAACACACGGATTCTGCACAAAATTTCTATTACTTCAAGAACAAATGTGCGAGTGTGGGTGGATAGTTGGTAACAATATGAAAGAGGCAAGGTTTATATAGTTAGCCTTGAATGATTTTGTTATGAGTGCGGCCCTTCATATTCCTGAGGGTTGGGCGATAAAACAAAACTACATCATAGAACTTGACGAATTATTTTCTTATTGTGAAAAAGTAATAAAATCTACATACATATTGTTTTGTAATTTTTTACATTTACATCTATTAGTTCTTTATATCATATCTAATATCCATAAATGCTTAAATAAGAATACGATAATTATATTGAGCAATTTAAAAACTAGTCTATAATGCGTGCTTTGATTGATTAATATTTTTATGTTGGGTATTTCTAAGTTTATCCCTATAAAAAGAGAGGAGCTTGCGAAGTTTCTCGTAGTCTCGTTCATTATGGTGATGATTCTGTTTATTTACAGCGCGGAAAGGGCTGTAAAAGATACCATAATAGTGGGGGATGAATCTATGGGGGCCGAGGCATTAAGTGCCATAAAATTATTTGGTACGCTGCCATCTGCGATTTTAGTGATGATAGTTTATACGAAACTTTCTAATTCATTAAATAAGACGGTCATTTTTCATCTTTTTAATGTATTTTTTGTTTCGTATTTTTTGTTTTTTACGTTTTTCATACAAAAAGATGCAGATTCATTCCATCTAGATTTGGCTTCTCTAAAGGAGTCCGTTCCAAGTTTTAGGTATGTCATAGCTGCTGTAGAGAAATGGTCTTATTCTTTATATTATATATTTGCTGAGTTGTGGGGTAGTGTTATGCTTTCCTTGACGTTTTGGCAAACGGCTAATCAAGTTTTTAAAGTAGATGAGGCCAAGAGGCTCTATCCATTATTTGGATTTGTTGCGCAATTAGGTTTGATAGCATCTGGCGAGATTGTAATGTTCTTTTCAAATAAGGAAAAATTTAGTGGTGGATGGGAAGAGACAGTATCTTATATAAATACTGCTGTTCTTGTTGCTGCTGTGATACTTTCTGTGCTTTATTGGGTGTTATCTAATAAGATAGTATCTAGTGATATCATCAATGCAGAAACTAAACAAAAGAAGAAAAAGAAACCTGGGTTAGTTGAGAGCTTAAAATATGTATTTAGCTCTAAATATATAGGGTTGATTGCTGCTTTAATAGTCTGTTATGGTGTCTCTATTAATATTGTTGAAGGAGTATGGAAAGCTCAGGCCAAGATTGTCTATCCAAACCAACAGGATTATAGTGCCTTTATGGCATATTTACAAAGATATACGGCAATAGCGAGTATGATTTGCATGTTGATGGGCTCTTATATGCTGAGGCTCATTTCATGGAGAGTTGCTGCTATGCTAACCCCTATTGCAATATTCTTTACAGGTGGTGCATTTTTTATATTTTCAATATATCAAAATGAAGTTACTGGGTTATTGCCTTTCCTCACTGTAGCGCCTGTTGTGATTGCGGTGATAATGGGTCTTGCGCAAAATGTTTTGGCCAAATCTGTGAAATATGCATTTTTTGATGCGACTAAGGAGATGGCATATATACCACTTGATGAGGCGCTAAAATCTAAAGGTAAGGCTGCCGCTGATGTGATAGGTGGTAGATTGGGTAAATCTGGTGGCGCATTGTTGCAGCAGTTCTTGCTTTTCTTGATACCAGGTTCTTCGCTTATAACGCTTTCTCCTAAGCTTTCTGTAATCTTTGTATTTGTAATGATTGCATGGGTTGTTGCTGTGAATTCCTTATCAAAGGAGTTTGATAAGCTGAATTCTCAACGTTCGGAAAATATAGAATAACAGATCGCGCTAGTTTGATAAAATATTATGATCATAGATCTTGATTTCTTGTTCTACAGTATTATAATTAGAACGTCTTACGGGTTCCCGTAGGACGTTCTGCCTTTTCCAGGATTTATTTCAAGATGATGCGGGATTTTTGCATCTGTTTTATAGGAATCTTGATGTGAATTTTTAGTTTGTTTTAAGATCCGCGCCCTCTCTTATATATTTCTTACATGTCTTTTAGAAAATGGACAAGTACTCAGGAACTACCTTAACTATCGACCTAAATAGTATAAGAAAAAATTACCTTATCATTAAATCTAAAGTGGCTGTCTCCTGTGCTGTTAGTGCTGTATTGAAAGCTGATGCTTATGGTATTGGTGTAAAACATGTAGCCCCGGCACTCGAATTGGCTGGATGTAACGTGATTTTTGTTGCAAATATAGACGAGGCACTAGAGATACAGCCTTTGCTCAATGGTAGTTCTAGTGTTTATGTGCTACATGGGGCGCATACTAAGGAACTGATAGATCTATGTAATAATAGAAAAATACACTTGGTTTTGAATAACCTAGAACAAGTTAAGTTGTTTAATAAATTTTCACATGGAATCAATGCAATTTTGCATATAGATACAGGCATGAATAGACTTGGGATATCAGAGCTGGACCTTTATCATCTAATATCTGAGGGCGCTCTTCCAAAAGTGGAATATATAATGAGTCACTTAAGTTCCTCTGAAGTAAAGGAAGCTAGCTCAAATAGATTGCAATTAGATTTAATTAATAAGTATAGAGCGAAGTTAGGGGGTATAAAAGTGAGCCTCGCTAATTCTGCTGGTATATTTCTCGGAGAGGAGTACCATTTTGATATGGTGAGGCCAGGATGCGCCTTATACGGTATATCGCATAAAATTTGTGAGGTAGGATTGCTAGAGCATTCTATTAGCCTTGATGCTCATATAATACAAAAAAGGATAATTATAGAAGATCAGTCTGTAGGGTATGGGGGTAAATATATAGCTAAGGCTGGTAGCAAGCTTTTTACGTTAGATATTGGTTATGCTGATGGTTATCCAAGAAGTCTTTCTAATAAAGGTAAGGCATTTATAGCTGGTTACCTACTGGATATAGTAGGGGTTATAAGCATGGACAGTATGGTTGTAGATGCAACGGTGCTTCCTGAAAGTATATTTAATAATGCAACGCATGTAGAGCTTATAGGGCGTAATATATCTATTGATGCTGTTTCGCTCCTCGCTGGGGCATCTGGATACGAATTGATAGCAAGTAAGCTAGGTCATAGATTCAAAAGGGTTTATATTGATGTTCCGCAGTGTTAATAAAATATAGCAGATAATGAGTTGTAAATGATCTATAAATAGAAAAGAAAGAAGATGTGTTGAAGTTGTAATAAAAATTTCAAGAAGCGATTATATCCAAAGGCGATATAGTGAAGGTTGGGTATAGATGGTGTGGTGATTTTGGGATAAAATGCACACATTAGAAACTGGTTAGGGGGGCAGTAACAGATAGATTTCATAATTCTTAGAGCGCATCAGGGTATACTAATGAGCGAGACATAAGCCTATATGTGAGGATTGGGACGTTGGGGCTTTTTTGTAATAAATTGTGTTTTTCACTCTAATCATCTGATTGTTTATGACTACAAAGAGATAAGATTATATCAATGCGCATAATATATGGTTAAAATATGCGGCGCTAATAAATGATTGATATATCCAGGTTATTGTATCATCAAAGTCGTAAAGAAAGACTCCAAGAATTGGGTAAGTTAATGTAGTTAATGTTTAATAGATTAAAGTGTTTTAGATGTATAAGCTTAACTTATATTGCATTTGTTTTTATGTCCGGTAGTTATTTAGATCTAAAATAAATGTTGGTACCATCTAATTAATCAAAAAATTAACTATATTGAATTTTTCAATATATACTATATCTGCAATATTGTTTTTGGTTTTGCATAGATGGATTATTCTAACATTCTTACCGCTATATCATCTTTGGTTTTTTGTTTATTGTTGCTTATTATCTTTTGGAGGATTTGGCGCTCTAATGTCTATAAAAAGCATCATGAGACTGGGTTTAATATAGAAAATATAGCGCATGTGGATTCTAAGCGTAAATTGATGAAGTTAGATTTTGAGGGAAAGAGGTATTTAATTCTACTTGGGGCAGGTGAGACACTTCTAGATAAGACGATAGATAGTGCAAATAAGCGGCCATAATATATGTATGTATCATATAGTCAATTTGGAGGCTTCTGTGGAATTGCCAAGAATCGCGATTTTTAAATAGGGTTTATAATTAATGGACCATAAGCCT
Source organism: Candidatus Cyrtobacter comes (assembly GCF_034470605.1). NCBI lineage: Bacteria > Pseudomonadati > Pseudomonadota > Alphaproteobacteria > Rickettsiales > Candidatus Midichloriaceae > Candidatus Cyrtobacter > Candidatus Cyrtobacter comes. The sequence goes on along the minus strand of NZ_JARGYT010000009.1, from coordinate 12,749 downwards.
TTTTAGTTAGTTTTTATTATTATGTATCGTATATTTAATATAATTAAACTACTTGAGAAACTATAACCGTTTAGTAGCCTTTATAATCTTTATAAGATTCCAAGAGACATAAAAGTTGCGTAAATCTCAAGTCACTTATAATTTTATAATTAAACAATAAATTTTTGATTGATATTTTGCCTCATTTACTCTAGCTTAGCCGCCTTGCTTCGTAAACTGTGGTTATTCGGTGGTTGTGACTAGCGGCGCTTCTCATAAAAGTCGTAAAGAAATGATGGCTATACTGTTCATGGTGATTAACACCATTGCTATATCTGCTGTGTACGTATCTACGAAATTTTTAACAGCATCTTTGCATCCAAATCAGGTTGCGTTCTTATATAAATTCAGCTGTTTGCTGGTTGTTGTGCCGTGGTGCATTGCAACTGGATTCAGGCAAAGCATAAAAACTTTTAGAATGGGGCTGCATGTTACTCGTGGTGTCTTTAGCTTCATGGGGGCTGTATGTTTTGCGTATAGCATTAGTAAAATTAAACTAACAGATGCATCTGCTATAGCATATTTGGAAAATGTGATAGTTTTATGTGTTGGGGTATTTTACTTCAAGGAGAAGCTTAATACTGCAAAAGTCATTTTGATATCTTTTGGTTTTGTTGGCGCTGTATTTGTGACTAATCCGTCTTTAGATGGATTTGTGACAGATTATGTTTTTATGTTTTTAGCTTTAATATTTTGGGCAATTAACAATCTTACAATCAAAGTTCTGGGGAAAACAGAGGGTACTAAGGCGCAGCTTTTTTATGGTACACTGTTTGGATCGCTTTTCTCCATGCCAATGGCGATACACGAATGGCGTCCTATAGAATTGTATCATCTAAAATATATAATAGCTTTAGCATTATTTCATGGCATTCACTCAATTGCATTTTTTAAAGCTTTTAAGTTTTCGGATGTGTCATCAGTTATGCCGTTTGACTATTTGCGGCTCGTATTTACAGGGTTGTTTGGATATCTATTCTTCTATGAGATACCACAAACCTCATCCATTTTTGGATATATCCTAATAGTATCTGGTGGGATGTATTTTATTCACCATGAAGGTAAAAAAAACGGTCTTTATAAGAAGAAGAGTTTCAGCGAGAAATAGCTAAGTTGCAACTAAATTTGTCTATTTAAGATGATGATTAAGGGTCATTACAGGTATGTTTGAAATTAAAATATTATAAAGACAATGGTTTTATTTGATTGAAGGTGTTTTATAGTTGCTTATGAGGCTATAAGCTGAAGTGACCTATATGCCAATATGTTACAGCCTAATTTTTGCTTTTATTATACTATTGATTTTATACTATCTTGATATATCCTGCCTGTAGGTGCTAGAGGATGATTTTTGGGATAATGATTAAAAAATGTGCGGTAGATGCCTCCAATTTGGCTTTTATTGAATGGCTTCAGGAGAGATATTTAGTCGATAAAAGTTCTGTTGATGAATCTTGGGTGGAGTATTTTAAACAAGATGAAAACCTAAATAAGTCATCTTTTAGGTCAGCTCAATTGCGAGTTTCTGCTTTCCCTGGTGCTTCTCTCCAGGCAAGAGAGCGTGCTGCTGGAGATGATGTTGCCTATAGAGTTGTGGAAGCTTTTAGATCTTATGGTCATACAGCGGCAAAATTAGATCCGCTTGCAATTAAAGGTGTACAAATCGAGCCCTATCTGTTGAATTTAATAAACTCTAAATTAGAAGGTCAGATCGAATGTAATGGTTTGTTAGGTTTAAAATCTTCAACTTATTCACAGCTTATAGAAAAAGCATCTAGTATATATTCAGGTACTTTAGCATATGAATTTAGACATGTTTCTAATAAGCTTGAAGAAGATTGGCTATATAATATAATTGAGGGGCCTCAAGATACTACTTCGAGTGATGAGAGGAAAAAATTTTTGTTAGATATAACTGAAGCTTCAATGTTTGAGGAATTCTTACATTCAAGATTTCCAGGGGCAAAGAGGTTTTCAATAGAGGGGGCGGAGGCCTATGTTGCCTCTATTGAATTCATTACCAATTATTTATCAGTAACATATCAAGTTAATGAGATTGTACTGGGAATGGCGCATAGAGGCAGATTGTGTACTTTGACAAAAGTTCTAAAGGTGCCTTATAGATTTATGTTTGCTAAATTTCACGGTGTTTCTGAGATACCAGAAGAGTTAAATTTACCATCTGATGTTAAGTATCATATGGGCGCCTCTGTAGATAGAAATAATATCCAAGGTTATACTATTCATTTATCTTTGCTTCCAAATCCATCTCACCTTGAGGCTGTAAATTCTGTTGTTTTAGGTAAAACTAGAGCGAAACAAAAGATGTTTGGTAAAAATGCAGTACCTATTTTAATACATGGAGATGCTTCTTTTTCTGGACAAGGGTCTGCCGTTTATGAAGCTCTTGCGCTAAGCGGACTTAATGGATACAAGGTAGATGGTACTATACATATTGTTATAAATAACCAAATAGGGTTTACTGCTAATCCAGAGGACTCCAGATCAACCAAGTATTGTACCGATATAGCAAAATCTATATGCGCTCCTATCATACATGTAAATGGTGATGATATTGAGGCTGTTATACGTGCAACAAGGATTGCTTGTGATTATAGAGAGCGCTTTAAAAAAGATGTTGTGATAGATTTGGTATGTTATAGAAAATATGGGCATAATGAGGGTGATGAGCCGAAATTTACTCAGCCACTAATGTATGATGTGATTCAAAAAAAGAAAACTGTATCTGAGCTTTATAGTGAAATTCTTATTTCAAATGGCGTGATATCAAATGAGGATTTTAATAATATTAAATCTGAGATTTCTGATCTGTTTACTAAAGAATTTGAAGCATCAAAAAATTATAAACCCCAAGATGTTGATTGGTTTAAGGGGGCAATCTGGAACAAGTTCGTTTCTGTGAATAGTAATGCTTTTGCAGATAATAGCACTGGTGTTGATGTAGCAAAATTGAAAGAGCTTGGTGCTTGTATATCTAAAGCTCCGCAAAATTTTAACTTAAATGCTAAAGTAGATAGGCAGCTTGAGAGTAGAAGAGGAATGTTTGAATCCGGTGAGTATCTGGATTGGGGGGCTGGGGAAGCTTTAGCATTTGCCTCGTTGCTTGATGAGGGTTTTAATGTGAGACTTACTGGTCAAGATTCAAAACGTGGGACGTTTTCTCATAGACATGCTGTGCTTTTTGATCAGATAAATCAAAGTGAATATATACCTCTGAATAATATTAAAGCTAATCAAAAGGCTTATTTTGAGGTCCATAGTAGTAATCTTTCGGAATTTGGTGTTTTAGGTTTTGAATATGGGTATAGTATTACAGACCCTAATACTCTTACAATTTGGGAGGCGCAATTTGGAGATTTTGCTAATGGGGCTCAGACTATTATAGATCAATATATAGCATCAGGTGAGGCTAAATGGCTGAGATCTACTGGGCTTGTAATGTTGCTTCCACATGCATATGAAGGGCAGGGGCCTGAGCATAGCTCAGCAAGATTGGAGAGATTCTTGCAGCTTGCTGCTTGCAATAATATGCAGGTTGTAAATTGTACAACCCCCGCCTCTTTATTCCATTCTATAAGAAGGCAGGTTCATAGAAATTATAGAATACCGCTTGTTGTTATGTCTCCAAAATCATTACTCAGACATAAGGCTGCCGTTTCTTCTATGACAGAGATGGGTTTTGGTACGTTATTTTCACCAGTTATACCAGATCCTATCGTATCATCCGCTCAAAAAGTAGTCTTCTGTTCTGGGAAAATATATTACGATCTTCTTGAGCAAAGATCAAATCGTACTGATATTGCTCTTATTCGCTTGGAGCAGCTTTATCCATTCCCTGAAAAAGCGGTGGCTGAACAGCTTTTAAAATATAAAGATAAATCCCAAATTATATGGTGCCAAGAAGAGCATAGAAATATGGGGGCTTATAGCTTTATTAGAGAAAAGTTTAATGATTTACTAAAGAAAGATATTGTTTATATTGGAAGGGATGAATCTTCATCTCCTGCTGCTGGCTATTCTTCCAGGCACGTGGCGGAGCAAAAAATGATTATGGAGGAACTTTTTGGTAATTAATTTAGAGGTGTTTTATAATGGTAGAAGTAGTTGTACCGGCCCTTGGTGAATCTATTAGTGAGGCGACCATAGCAAAGTGGTATAAGCTCCCTGGAGATATTGTTAATGAAGGGGAGGTTGTTGCGGCTCTTGAAACAGATAAGATTACTTTAGAGGTTCCAGCTAATGCTTCTGGGATATTGCAAGCAATTTTAAAAAAAGAAGGAGATGTGGTTATAATAGGGGAGTTGATAGCTAAAATATCAGAAGGGGCTGTAAAGCAAGAGGAAGTGGTTGCGAAGCCAATAGTAGAAGTCCAAAGCACATTAATATCTAAAAACGCAGCACCTATTGCATTTCCTGCAGCGACGAAATTAGCAAAAGAAGCTGGTATTGATATTGCTTCCATAAAAGGTAGTGGTAAGGGAGAAAGAGTCACTAAATATGATGTCGCATCTTCTCTCTCTGATAAAGTTGATTTGCTTGATCTGCCTGGTAATAAGCAAGAAAGGGTAAAAATGACGAAATTGCGTCAAACAATAGCAAAAAGATTAAAGGATTCACAAAATACGGCAGCGATACTTACTACATTTAACGAAGTTGATATGTCATACGTTATGATGCTTCGTAAAAAATATCAGGAGAAATTTACAGAGCGATATGGAATAAAACTTGGGTTCATGTCCTTCTTTGTCAAAGCTGTTGTTGCGGCGTTAAAGGAAATTCCAGCTGTTAATGCTGAAATTGATAATGATTATATTGTATATAAGTATCATTACGATATAGGGGTCGCTGTTGGTACAGACCATGGATTGGTTGTTCCAATTGTTAAAAACGCGGATTTGCTGAGTTTTTCAGATATTGAAAAAGAAATAGCGCTGTTAGGGAAAAAGGCTAAAGATGGTAAGCTCAGTATTGCTGATATGTCTGGTGGTACATTTAGTATAACTAACGGTGGTATATATGGCTCTATGTTATCTACCCCGATAATAAATCCACCTCAATCTGCTATACTTGGTATGCATAACATAGTTGAGCGACCAATTGTAGTTGGTGGTGAAGTTGTGATTCGTCCAATTATGTATATAGCACTTTCATATGATCATAGAATTATTGATGGAAAAGAGGCTGTTACCTTCTTAAGAAGGATAAAGGAAATGGTTGAAGCCCCTGAGAGAATTTTGATAGATATGTAGATGGTGATAGATAAGGGGCCGATATTAAAGAGATGCTTTGCAGCCTCATTGCTTGTAGGAATAATTATTCCTACAATAGTGTTGCAGCTTATTGATGGACCTTATTACGGGCTATCGTTCTGGGTAGCGCTTCTTCAATATTCTTTTATAGCTGTTGCGTTTCTTTTTTGTGTCAGTTTTATTTTTTTTGCATATTGCCATTTTTGCTTTTCGTGCAAAAGATTTTGGGTTAAATATAAATCTGAGGATTTAATCTTAAGTGTGACAGTACCGCTAAAAGTTCTTGTCTTTTTTAGGATTTGCTCACTATTCTATATAAAAGAACGTAGAGTGAAGAAAGTAGCATGTTATTGCTGTAATTACAGAGTTTCTTTGTTGTATTTTGTGAGAAAACTCTACTTCGAGCGTGTGTGATATTTATTCATTTCTTGATATGAAAAATTTTGATTTGGCTATTATAGGTGGTGGTCCTGGTGGATATGTATGCGCCATAAAAGCAGCTCAGTTAGGTAAAAAGGTTGTATGTATAGATGCAAGTGAGAGGCTTGGTGGTACATGCCTTAATAGAGGGTGTATACCTTCTAAAGCTCTTTTACATTCATCTTATAAGTATTATGATGCATTAAATCATTTTAATCATTTTGGAATCAGTTTTGAAAAAATCTCCTTTTCCTTAGATGAAATGATGGCTAGGAAGGAGAGAATAAAAGATACATTGGGTAAAGGTATCTCTGGTCTTTTTAAAAAAAATGGAATTGTTCATTATAATGGTATTGCGAGTTTTAATTCTGCCAATACGCTAAATATTCGCTTAAAAGATGGCGCTGACGAGACAATTGAGGCAAAGAATATCGTGATTGCAACTGGTTCAGAGCCTATATTGCTTCCGGGTATAGAAGTTGATGAGGAGAAGATTGTAACATCTACAGGCGCGTTATCACTAAATACTGTACCTCAAAGAATGGTTGTACTTGGTGGCGGTGTTATAGGCCTTGAGCTTGGCTCTGTATGGGCAAGGCTTGGATCTGAGGTAACTATAGTGGAGTATTCAAGCAGGGTTTTATCTACAATGGATAGTGATATCTCTAGGGAGGTAGAAAAAATTCTTTTAAAACAAGGAATAAATTTCATGCATGGTGCTAAGGCTATATCAGCTTCAAATACACAAAATGGAGTGGTGTTAAAAATTGAAAGGAATGGAGCATTGCATGAGATAGAATCTGATATATTATTAGTTTCTGTTGGTAGAAAGGCATATACACGTGGGCTTGCTATTGAAAAGGCAGGTATAGAGCTGGATCATAAAGGTAAAATCAAAATTGATTCCAATTTCCAAACTTCGGTGCCTGGTATATATGCAATAGGTGATGTGGTGCATGGACCTATGTTGGCTCATAAAGCGGAAGAGGATGGTATTGCGGTTGCTGAAATAATTTCTGGGCAAGCGGGTCATGTTAATTATAATGCGGTTCCTAGTGTGATTTATATACATCCAGAGGTTGCGTCCGTTGGTAAGAGCGAGGATGAATTAATTGAATCTGGGGTAGAATATAAGGTTGGTAAATTTCCATTTATAGCAAATAGTAGGGCCAGGACTAATGATGAAACAGATGGTTTTGTAAAAATACTTGCGTGTAAGCATACAGATACTATCCTCGGGGCCCATATAGTGGGGACTGCAGCTGGTGATATGATATCAGAGCTTGCAATGTCAATAGAATTTAAGGCCTCATCTGAGGATATAGCAAGGATCAGTCATTCACATCCTGGTTTTTCAGAGGCCATAAAGGAAGCAGCTTTTGCAACCTTTGCGAAAGCTATACATATATAATTTTGCAAGAAATGCTTAGAGAGATTCTCAATTTTCCATTTGAATGTGAAAAAAAAGTTCTGATGCATTCCTGTTGCGCGCCCTGTTCCGGTGAGGTTATAGAGGCTATAGTTGCATCTGGGATAGATTTAACAATTCTGTTCTATAATCCTAATATACACCCTTTAAAAGAGTATGAGATTAGAAAAGAAGAAAATAAAAGGTATGCAAAAAAGCTTGGGGTGAAATTTGTTGATTTGGATTATGATGTGCAAGATTGGTTTGCAAGAGCAAAGGGTATGGAGTATGAACCTGAGCGTGGCATAAGGTGTACTATGTGTTTTGATATGAGGTTTGAAAGAACGGCCCTTTTTGCATATGAGAATGGGTTTCATGTTTTTACTAGTTCCCTTGGGATTTCAAGATGGAAAAATATGGAGCAAATTAATGATTGCGGAGCAAAGGCTGCTGCAAAGTATGAAAATTTGAATTATTGGACATATAACTGGCGGAAAGGTGGTGGAGGCGCAAGAATGTATGAGATATCTAAAAGAGAAAATTTTTATAAACAGGAATATTGTGGTTGCATCTATTCTCTTAGAGATACAAATAAATTTAGAAAAGAGAAAGGAAGGGGGGAAATAAAAATATGCCAAAATTTTTATGGTGATTGATACTATCTTTGCCCTTTCGACAGTTTATGGAAAATCTGGAATAGCGATTATTAGGGTATGCGGTCCAAAAGCTTCTAATGTGGCTAGGTTACTTGGGATAAAGAGAGAGTTGCCTGTACGTCAAGCGTTTATACACCAAATTAGAACAATAGATGATACAGAGTTTCTTGATAATGCGATGGTGCTTTTCTTTAAGAAACCAAATAGCTTTAATGGTGAGGATATATTGGAGCTACATCTGCATGGTAGTATAGCTGTTATAGATGGCGTGCTAGATGAGTTGTCAAAAATTAGCTATATAAGATTAGCAGAGCCTGGGGAATTTGCGAAAATAGCATTCTTAAATGAGATTATCGATCTTACAGAAGCAGAGGGTATGGCAGATTTGATAGATGCCGAAACATCCATGCAAAGGGCTGCTGCACTAAAGCAGATGGCGGGTGAGGCTGGGAATCTATGTAAGAGGTGGCGTGAAGGCCTTGTGAAAATACTTTCTAATTTAGAGGCTTTGATAGATTTTCCGGAAGAAGATCTACCAACATCTTTACTCTTAAAAATAAATGAGGATGTAGGGAGGATTTTAGAGGATATGGATAGAAATCTTTCCATATCTAAATTAGCCTCCAGTGTAGCAGCTGGTATCAGAGTTGTAATTAGTGGCCCTCCTAATGCTGGTAAGTCTAGCTTAATGAATTTAATAGCTAAAAGTGATGTATCCATAGTTTCTGATATAGCGGGAACTACAAGGGATGTAGTAAGTATTAGAATGAATTTAGATGGGTTTTTAGTTAATTTATACGATACTGCAGGCATAAGGGATAGTGAAGATTTGATAGAAAAAGAGGGGATAAAGCGAGCTAAGCTCGCGATTCAAGATGCGGATATAAATATATTAGTACTTGATATATGTGGTAATGATGTGCCTTATGTTGATATCCCATACGAAATAGTAGTGTTGAATAAATTAGATATTGCACCATTTAAGACTCAACAGCTTGATATTCTTGCGGAAAAATTTACTGATAGTATTGTATTAACTACTTCGGTAAAAAATGCTCATGGGTTAGATGACTTACTAACAAGCTTAATAAAGATCATAAGAGATAAATATCAGCTTGCTGTTCACCAACCATCATTATCAAGGCTTCGTCAGAGGGAGAAATTAAGAGAGTGCATATCATATTTGAGAGATTTTATGGTTAGTGATGGGTGCTTAGATATTTTATGCGAAAATATTAGAAATGCATGTAGATCAATAGGGGCAATTACTGGTAATATTGATATAGAGGAGATATTAGATGAAATTTTTAGTAATTTTTGTATAGGGAAGTAAATTTGCTTAAATGTTTATGAAAAAGAGAATTTTATGCATATGCGGTAGCATTAGAGAGGGATCTATAAATCAAATGTTAATGAATGAAGTTTCTTCGTATATAAAAGATGAAGTAGATTTAATGGGTTTTAGAATTGATAGAAGTATACCAATGCTAGATCCTGATTCTATTTCAACTGTAGATCTGAGATTAATCTATAATATGAAAAAAAGCATAAAAGATGCTGATGGTATTATAATATCCACACCAGAATATAATGGATCTATACCAGGTGGGCTTAAAAATATAATAGATTGGATTTCGTATAAATTACCAAATGAAGAAGATGCGAAATATTTTTACAGAAAAAAAGTTGCAATTATGAGTGCGAGCACAGGGGTATTAAGGGGGGTGAGAGCGGCAATGCACTTACAAGATATAATGATGCATTTAAAAGCGAGTATATGTCACGAAACACTATCTGTGCAAATAGTCGAAAATGTATTGCCTCCACATGAGATAATATCTAGATTTGCATATGCACTAAGGGATTTCTTTAATTAACCACACCCTTCTAGAGGCTATGAATTGAGAAATTCAAAATTAGGTAATATCTTGAGATCAAATACGTCGCTCACCTTTTTTGTGCCTCAGCTTCTTTTTGTCTCTCTACTATTCGTATGAAATATTTCCATTTTTATGTCATGTAAATTTCTCGTATCTAGCTGAATTTGCATATTAAAAACAAAGCTAATAGGCTCTGGTATAGGCGATATTATTGCATATTATATGCGCAGCCTCAAATAAAGCAGCCATACATAGATAATCTTGAAAACACTTTGGTGATAATTGAGTTAAGTGTAGCAAAATAACTCATTATGCAATAATTCTATACAGCTTTGGATATATATATTGATTCTTTAGTGACTCATATAGTTATTTAAGTCCAATTAGCATAATTGGACTAATAAGCTGTAATGCAAGAAGTATTATTAAGTATCACCTATGCCATCTCAAATAAAATGGCTATAATACCTTCCTAACTTGGCTCCATACCCCTGCGATGAGTAACCTTTGTTTTTTTATCACTTATATATAATGCTTGCATAATCGTTTCATAAACTTTTTCCAGTGCTATAACTGCAAATTATGATCTTCTGGAATGTGCTGGTTACTACTATATGTAAGGGTGATAAATGCATTAGCATCATTATAAGAAGTATAGTACAGGGAATGTATTTGCTAATGTCCACTCAAAACGTGCCACTGTACGACATTGCAAGTTCTTCTGAGTATCCTAGAAAAAGACACAAGAATGGTTAATGACTTACAATGCAAAAACTTTCTTTTGATAAGATATTGTTTTTATAGCTTTCAACTATAGGTAATGTTTATAGTTTAAACATTAGCTGCTTCTATTTGTAATATTAGTTGCGGCTTTGCAGTTTTTTCTGTATTTATTATGATTGGTAAATTTAGTTGCGATGTACGTAGTTATATCGCAATAAACCTAGGCTTGCATTGCTTTGCGGCTTTATGCTAAATATTATGTTGTTATTATATTAGGATATATGGTCAAATTATCAAAGGGTTCTCAGTGGCAGTTTGTGCTTATAGCAATGTGTCTAGGTATTATTGTTGGGTTTGTGCTTGGCCCTTCTGCTAAACCTTTAGGTTACGTTGGTAGCGTATTTCTAAATTTGATTAGGATGGTTACTGTACCTATGATATTTTTTACTATCCTATATGGAATTACGAGTATGGACAGCTCATCTTCTCTTTATAGGGTTAGTTTTAAAGCAATAATTGTGTTTATTACAACATCTGTTATTGCGGTTGTTATAGGCATTGTAGTAACTCAACTTTTAGAGCCTGGTGTAGGCTTATCACGGTCATTATTAGAGGAATTTAAGGGGTCTACACAGCTTCCTAAGATAAATGATATAAGGGGGTTTGATATAATCTTAAGCTTAATACCTGGTAACATATTTGAATCACTATCGAATGGTCATATATTGCAAATTATAGTTTTTGCGATGTTTATAGGATTTATACTTAATGCTAATAGAGATAAATCTGAATTATTAATAAAAATCATACATCAAAGTGCATTATTATTTTTTGAAGTAATAAAGATAATAATGAAATTGGCACCGTTTGGCGTATTTGGTTATATCTCGGCGATGGTTGGGGTAGATGGAATTTCCGTATTAGTTGCATTAGGAAAGCTTGTTCTTGCTGTCTTTATAGGCTGCCTTGTGCAATATATGGTTTTTGGAATTATTATTACATTTGGTGCGAGATTATCCCCAATACCTTTCTATAGAAAAATATTAGGTCCTCAGTTAATAGCTTTTGCAACAAGTAGCTCTAAGGCCACGCTCGTGCCATTAATGGAGGTATCAGAGAATAAAATGGGGATCTCAAGAGAGAGTAGTAGATTTATATTGCCGCTCTCTGCGGCGCTAAATATGGATGGTGGTGCAATTTATCAGGCAAGTGCCGCTGTCTTTTTTGCACAAATGATGGGTGTGGTATTTTCTCCTGGAGATTATATAACAATATTATTGATGTGTACTCTTGCCTCAATAGGTGGCGCTGGAATACCTGGTGGTGTGCTTTTATTTTTAGGAATGGTCTTGAATGCGTTAAATTTACCAATAGAAGGTGTGTTACTTGTTGCAAGTGTTGATAGATTATTAGACATGATGACAACAGTTATAAATGTGACAGGGTGTGCTTCTGCTACGCTCCTTATAGATAGATCAGAGAATAAGTTAGACGTGGATAGATATAAATCAACCTAGAGGCTTTTGTATATTGTATAAAAGTTAGAGGAAATTGTGTATCGAGAATTGAGAGATGGTATAAAGGTTCTAAAAAAAAGAGAATTTAATTTCTAATTAGTAAATATTGTTTTCTTCTCTGTATATTAAGATTTCTATACCATCTTCTTGATGATATTCATTTTGACTTTATTACTTCTATAACAAGAGCAAGTAGTTATATTGTTAATTTTTTAAATTATAGCTATTTTATTTGAGATGGCCTACTTAATAATACTTCTTGTATTACGGCTTATTAGTCTTATTATGCTAATTTAACTTAAATAACTATAGTTCTAATTTTGTGCGCATATAGACTTAAAATCGCTTATGATTTTATCAATTTTCTTTGTTCCAGATGCTGATTTTACATAAAAAATCTTCGCTTTTGGATTTGATGGTAGGGAGACAACGCTAATTTCTATCAATCTTAATTTTTCTATACATCTGAATGAGCCTTCCTTTTTATATTTTATTATATCAAAACCTATACTAAGCCCATCTATTATACCACCTTTAACAAGATCATACGCCTTTTTTCCATGGTATAAACTAAGGTCGAGCTTACCTTCTATATAAAGTCCACTCTCTTCTTCTCTCATTAATGTAATTTTTCCTATTGGCTTATTAATATCATGATGAAGTAAGAGCTGAATATTGCATTCCTCGAGTTGTTTTTTATCAAATGCATTGGGAAGTATTAGGCACTGTTAACAAAGGTTGTATTTAATAGATGCTAAAGCTATAAAGGCAAGGAAAGAGAGATCGGATTTCTCAAATCGTAATGCTAAGCGTCGATTTTCTTTGAGTTTAGCGAA
>NZ_JARGYT010000008.1:0-26469 GCF_034470605.1 Candidatus Cyrtobacter comes | reverse complement strand
GGAAACAACCTTTTATCCATCTAAATACCATATTTATCGCCTCCAATATAATATTGCATCTTTTCCATTATTTGGCAAAACCTTTGTTAACAGTGCCTAATTAGAGAGTCGTTTGCACAGAATCAAGATAAAACAGCTAGGAAAATTTACTACAATAGGCTTGCTGGAATAAGCACTGAAATCGCAAAAACTTTAAATACGGAATGTATGAAGAAAATTATAGATCTTGCATTCAAAGATGCAACATCTGAGGAATTCAATCGCTTTTTAAATAGCCTTGACAGATTTTTTAGCGCACAAAATACAGAAAAATTATCAATCAAGGAAGTAAATTATATTGTACAATTTTTACTAGAAACGAAACAGAGTAAAATTGATAATTTTTTAAATAATATGGAAATTATATCAAAATATATTACTTATGATCAGCTATCTTATAGAATGCGCCAAATAATTTTTGATTTTTGCCAAGATTTTAACCATGATGCTAATTTAGCGTGTATCCCCAAAAGATCAAAAACTAGTATCGATATAGAGGCAATTGGTACTAATATGAAAAGTATACTAGAGACTGGGATACTTGAGCCACTTAGTAGAATAATTATAGGTGAAGATGGCACACAAGCTGATATTATATTTAATAAATTAATTAGAATGCATGAATCTCGTATGGGGGCTTTTTTAAAATTCTCTGAACTCATGCAAAGTACCAACATACTGGCTCATATTAGCAATGAACAAGCTTGTGATATTGTTACATCTATGACTTATCCAGATATTAGGCATTGCGTTCGTATAATACACCTTTTAGAAAAGTACCAATGTGTTTCAGAAAAAGATACTGATATTATATATAATGAAATAGTAAATTCATCTGCGAGAAAGGTGCGGGAAGCCAAACAATTAACTGAGCTTAGAAGGATTACAACAGATATATTACGCTTCGTATTTTAAGAACCATTTATTAAAGACTACGTATTTTTACATGGGGCAACCTCTCTATTGAGACTTGATCGTACTAAATAATCTAGCAAGTACGCAAGATAACTAAATAAACAATGGCAAAAATATATAGTAACTTGAGTTAACTTAACAAAAGCGATATGCGCTTTTGAAATGAGCATAAGTCTGTAACCCAATAATTTGCATATAGAGGTCTTTTTCATTGAATGAGACAACAATCTAGAAATCGCCTAGTTAATTGATTGTACTATTATTTAATATTTTATAACGCTTGTACTATTACACTATATTCAAATTATCAAAACAGCTTTTTCTTGGAATATAGAGCGTTGTATGATATCGCTCTTATTAGAATGGTTGAAGATATTGATATATTCAATTTTATGATGGCGATTATAGTATCCAATCTAAATAAGACAATAAATGGTAGGAAAATTATAAGCGATGTTAATTTCAGCATACCTACCGGTAACTCGCTTGTTGTAATAGGTGGGTCTGGAAGTGGTAAATCTGTGCTTATTAAATGCATATTAGGATTAATGCTCCCTGATAGTAGCTCCAGTGTTGTTTTATGCAACCATAAGGTCTCAAACGTCCATATATCAAAACGCAAATATCTTTTAAATAGAATTGGCGTTGCTTTTCAAGCCAATGCATTATTTGATAGCATGCCAATATGGAGAAATATTGCATTTTCTTTAATAGAGGGTGGTGGTATGGATCAAAAGAGTGCCTTTGATATTGCATGTGCAAAACTTGAGATGGTCGGGCTTGATAAGTCCATTGCAAATCTTTTCCCATCGGAAATATCTGGAGGTATGCAAAGAAGGGTATCGATAGCAAGGGCAATTATTTCAGAGCCAGATGTTCTTTTTCTGGATGAGCCAACGGCGGGCCTTGATCCTATCACAGCTAAACTTATCGCTGATTGTATAAATAATCTGCGTATGAAGCTTTCCATGACCGTTGTAACAGCAACCCATGATATGCCATATGTAAACAAACTTTCAGACTTAATAGCCGTTATGCATGCTGGCAGCTTAGTTTGGTTTGGAAAAAAAGATGATGCAGGAAATTCTGAACATTTATCAAATTTTAGGAAAGCGGCACAAATAATAAATTAGGATAAAAATGATAAAATGCATAACACAGAAGGTTTTTGCACCAAATAGTAATGCCATTATTAGGGTAGATTTCAATGTGCCCCTAGGGATTGATTATAAAATCTTAGATTATAGTAGACTTGAATCTGCTAAAAACTCTATCAATCTATTATTAAAAAACTGCAAGAGGGTTTTGCTACTATCGCATTTTGGCAGACCAAAAGGTAAGTATACAAAAGAACTATCTTTGGCAAATATTGTATCACAGATTAGTAAGTATTATGGGGTTGAGATAATATTTATCAACTCATTGAATGAACTTAATGATAAAGAGGGGTTGGTACTTTTAGAAAATACTAGATTTTTTCCAGAAGAAGAAAAAAATGATCAATATTTTGCAAGAACACTTGCTCAACATGCAGAACTATATGTGAATGAGGCTTTTTCATGCTCGCATAGAGCACATGCTTCATTGCACGCTATTACAAATTATCTGGAATCTTATGCTGGCACTTATTGTTTTAATGAAATCACAGCATTAGAAAGGATATCTTTAGAAAAGAATAAAGATATTATAGCAATAATAGGCGGTAGTAAGATCAGCTCTAAAATAGGGGTTTTGAGAAATTTATTCAAGAAGGTAAGGCTTGTGGCTATAGGCGGCGCGATGGCCAATACATTTTTAAAAGCCAAAGGAATTGAAATAGGCTCATCACTATATGAGCCAGAATCCTTAGATATAGCCTCTGAAATACTATCTAGTTATAAAATTTTACTACCCATAGATGTGGTATGTAAAAATAATAATTCCATAACTATAAAAGATATACATTCAGTAGAAGATGGTGATTGTATAATGGATATAGGGCCACGTAGCTGTATTGAAATATGTAGCGCTATAAAGAATACGCAATCTGTAATCTGGAATGGTCCAATGGGAAAATTCGAAGAACCAGAATTTATAGACGGAACACGTCTTATAGCAAAATTTATATCCTCACTTAATGATAGTATTTATAGTGTAGTAGGTGGTGGTGATACATTAGCAGCACTTTCTTTATTAAATATAAAACTTGCGTTTTCGCATGTATCAACTGCTGGTGGTGCATTTTTAGAATGGATGGAAAAAGGATCCCTACCATGCATAGATATGTTGAAAATTTCAAAAACAACAAAAACTTAATATAAGAATACGTGTATAGCCGTTTATTGGACTCTTGCGTATCATGATTGATCAAGAGTTAGCTTACCCTTATTGAATGTGAGCTGTGGTTAGCCAGTGTGGTATAGATCTTTTTGTATATTTATGTAGATCTTTTTTTTCATTTAAATAATAATTCCTATATGCCTGAATAGGATCATTTTCTATCATGTATTTCTCAGGCATTACCTGTGGTCTTACCGTGATTCCTTTGCTTGGTATTATTCCATGTGGCACTTCAATAGACTGCATAGCTATAAATGATTTATGTGGTACGCTCTTATTCCACCTATACATGTATTCTGCATTTAAATGTCCAAGCAATTTCTTAAGCCATTGCCAGTTCTCAATTGATTCCATGGCCCATAAAACGCAAGGATGTTTGATATGTGTCTTTTTATATGGAGATTGTAGCCCATATAAACTTAATGCTGTAGATAAAATTTGCGCTGACTCTAAAATCATCTTAATTACATGTTTATCAGCGTGATATATTGCGCATTTTGCTATCTTTTTATCTAAATAAAATATATTCATTCTGTTATCAAATAAAACCTATTGGTTGCTAACAAAAGATAGGTGGTATTTTAGACTTACCTAATCTGTCAAATAGCATGCCTTGGAACAGCGTTTTTCTGTTAAACCTAGCTAAATAATGCATTAACAAAGAATTATAAGATTTTACCAAGCGGCCTTTGTAACAACGTCTCTTATGATAAATATTATTACTATCAGTTGCTATGATCCCAATTTTATATTTACCTTTTAATTCCAGAGCTACAGGTAAATAATCATCAAAATCTACAATAAAAATCCAATAACTTATTTCTATCCATGTCTAGGCCAGATATATACTTTCTTCCGTTTTTTTTAAACTATATAATTCATCTATACATTCACTACTTCATTTTCGAGTATCTTGGTAAATTTTACTCCTTAAAATCTTAGCAAACTTCTTTATCAATTGTAGTATTAGGGCGTTCATTCCATTCTTTCTATACTTCTTACATATTTCTAAATATAGCTATTTTATTTGAGGTGGGATACTTAAATACTTCTTGTATTACAGGCCTTATTATGCCGCTAATTTAACTTAAATAACTATACCATTTCACTACCCCCACATCGTTTCTCATGTGTATATTTTAGCATCACCACTTTTAAATGCTACAGCTTTGACACTTTTGCCGCACATCCTTAACACAAATCTCAAAGTTACAGTGTTTGGATTTTAAATCCATACCTGGTTGATAATGTAAAAGGCTAGTGCAGATTACTTATTATCTACTGATAATTAACAATTCCCTCAAAAATGTTATTGCGTTTTATCAAACTACTATTATAGATAGAGCGCATATTGCAAATCACTTTTTGCTTTTATAGCTTTAGTCCAGCATGTCATAATAAAAATTAAAAATTCATATGATATACAAAAACGTTGAAGACTTTCTTAGATCCCCTACAAGCGAGAGTGATTTGGACGATATAGGGTTGATTGTTACAAACCCCATGGAGTCATCATTTCCTGATATAGAAACTGCAAAACAAGCTGTCAATGATGTAAAAAAGATTAAGAGTAATGAGATAAGAAAGTGGTATGATGAATATCCAGAAGCAAGGGTTAAAGCTCGCCCATTTGCGGTTGGTGATTTGCACAGAGAAACAGGTTATGGGTTTAGCATAAGGTGTGGGCAGGAGAAGTCTATCAAATGTGGTGCTACCATTGTATTGAAAAAATGTCTTGATTTTGAAATACGGATAATAACGTATTACCCGATAAAAAGAAATCTGATGACTGATGAGTTCAAAAATACACAATATGATTGGATATTATGCTTACTTACTTATTTTTTAGAAGATACATATTCCGAATATAGGAATGATTATAATACTATTTTAAGGTTTATGGATGATCAACCCAAAGAATGTCTTGAGCGCACAATAGTACAAGCCCAAAAACTCTTATCACTACCAATTGAACAGTTCCCAACTGAATGGATTATTGATACCAGCAAGGGGGGCAGGACTATAAATAAAGATGAAACTCAGAGGGAATGGATCAAATGGATCTTAAAGAAATTTAAGAAGGGTGCTAGTGAGAAGGGTACTAGTAATTTATGGGTTTGTGATATGATAAATACTACTTCTACTTGAAGTGTGTAGACGCCTTCACACTTGTCACTTTTTAGAGGTTGCTGACAAAAGAGAGATAGTATTTTAGACTTAGCTAATCTATTGAATAGTATAGCTTATATGAGCGGCCTTTAGAAAGAATAGCGTTAATTTTTCTTCTTTAGCCGTATCATCTGTAAGGTTAAGTATCAACTACTACAAATCATTCTTTAATCTTACCACATACAATATTTTGACACACTATGCGGTTTTAATTTGGTATTGTTTAATCAATTTATCTTCTGTAAGAAGAACAATATGTTCTACTAAGCATTGACAAATCAGAAGTCTATCAAATGGATCTGTATGATAATCTTTGAGTTGCGATAAATATTCAATATGTTTAACTATAATAGGTAATTCTAAAAACTGTGAATCAGAAATTAATTTATCATTGATAATAGGAGCGACTATTTTACTAAGTGCCTTTTTTATTTCTATTTCCCAAATTGTTACAGCACTAACGTAAATAATATTATTACCATCTTCAATGATCTTTTTTTCTGAGAGGATAAATTGTCATCTCCATTTAACCACCATAATAAAATATACGTATCCAATAAATATCTAATATTATTTTCCTCTAAAATAATCCAAAAAATTATCTGGTAGAGTATCAAAATCTTTTTCTATTTTTATTTTTCCTTTAAGCTGACCGCATTTTCTATTAGCTTTTTGAGATTCAATATAAGGAACTAATTTGGCAATTGGTTTATTTGCTGAACAAATCACTATCTCCTTTGAAGTAGAAATTACACTCTGTAAATATTTAGAAAGATGTGTTTTAGCTTGATGTATATTAACAAGCCCTTGATCGCTCATATTATATACCCCATTGATAAACTTAGAATCAGTAAACTTTTTGACAAATTTTTCATCATAATTTTTGCCAATTCTATAAAAGCCTTAGCCGAAGAAGTGGTGATTTCGTAATCTTTAGATAATCTTCTAAAGTTACCAAACGAATGAGCGCGTCCACTACTGAACCTTAAAACCCCATCATCTGACTTAATTATAGTAAGCAAACATCCATGAAGATGAAACCACTGGTCTGCCAAAATCTTGATTAGCAAATTTTTCCTTTAATCCAAATAATTTTGCACAAGTGCATGGGGAGTAGCGCTATGAACTTTCATTAGGTAGCCAAGAGTATCAACAACTATAGCTAAAGCGGTATAAAATTATTACATAAACAGTAACTTTTTTAAACTTAACCCAATGATAACTAACATATTTTCAAAATTAATCATGTGCCATTTTTATGACGCTTTAGCTATATATGACGTTTCCTTCCAGTTATCTTTTTGCCATAATCTTTCTCCTCATTTTTTAAAAGAACTACGCTTTGACTGTCAATAATTCCCATGCTTGATTCTTTGCCGATTTGACGCATTACTTTAGTACTTGTTTCATTCATTAAATCCTCAACTATACCACTATGTTTTAGCCTATTAAAATAAAACTATTTTCCATGGACCAAAATCTTTGGGCAAATCTCTCCAAAAACAGCCATTTTTTGTTACATAAAACATAAGCATCCTACGGCGTCCTCAGGTTATCCTACCGCCCATTTCTCCTATTTATTATTTTTCTATTAAAATCCCACTCTTTATCACTAGTGTCGCTATTTGCTTGACATTCTTGTCCATTTTTGATGCCTTAATACCACATTCCTTTCAACATTTCATCTTTACGTGACTGGTTCTAATATACGATACTGCTTGGATTCGTATACTATTACAGAAAGCCTTTGTACCGAATCTTTAGATAATGCTAGTAAATGACCTAAATAAATAGGAAAAAATAGACCAAGCCCATATCCTATTACAGAAAAATCTCTACCTTTGTTTTCTGGTGCTTCAATATCAATAAACAGTCCATCAAATATAAGTATAGCACAACAATGCTATAACAATGATAGAAATCCAGCATTTTTTCATGCATGCTACCTAATATACCCAGCTCTCGGAATAATATTCTAATTCAATAATCGTTTCAAGTTTATCTTAATCACCAGAAAAGATAAATTATGCAATGTAATCTGATTATCTTAACGGCTTTTCTAGTGCTTTTCCAGATCAATTCTTATAGCATTGGCAGCAGTAAGATTCATTTTCCTGGTAAAATTTACCCAACTAAAACCGTCACTCACATTATACACACAATCTATTTAATCAGAATGTGGCATAAGCACACAGCGCAAGTGTGTAAAACCAGTATCTCATCATATATCTACTTTAATTCATAAGCTCTAATCTTCAGGCTTGGCTATGACAGTATCCTCACTAATACAAGATTTCAAGATAAAAGCGTATGTTTCTAATATATACTCCTCCTTCCAGCTTATTAATCTGCTTAGACGCTCCTTTACCTCACCCTCCTGCGTCTTTATTACACCATCTCCTTGAGTTATGACCTTTTCAAAAAAGTGCTTAACGATATCATCTATCTCCGCCTTCTCTTCTTGTGGCAACTTGTCTATGTGCTTTAACTTGTACATGGATATAATAAATATAACCGCATCTAAATTTAGACCCTTGATCCATTCTTTGGTATAGGAATTGCTAGATGTAATTTCATATATCTTATTCAAAAACTCACTATAATAGAGCTGTACGGTTTTTTTGCATTTCTCCTCGCCTTTCCAGTTCTCACCTTTCATTATATAGTCATATAATTCTGGGTAGCATTGATACAATACATGATATAACACTACAATCATCCAACATGCCCCAACTTCATGCACAAACTCAACCTTACGAGGCTCTTGTTCAATCGAATACTTCACTAATTCAACGTCCATACTCCTACAGATCCTAAACACGTCTCTTGCCGTGATATCAAAACAGCTTAACAGACTTAGATCTGTATGTAACAACATCTCCTCTAGATTAATTTGCTGTTCTGTCTTTATATTATTACTCTTTCTTCCATTACAGTAATATTTTATCAAAGAAGCAAAAAATTCGGGGCTTTGGTATGGTATCTTAAATTTAAAATCAAAAAACCTCTGTAAATACTTGACGGCATCTATGTTACCATATTGATGTTTTACTGTCTCGCGCAGCTGAGTCTCATCAATTGCAAAGATGAAAATAACATTCTGCACATTTAAAAAATGTTTAACTCTCTCTAGCACTCGAACAGCAAACGCTGGATTACATCTATCTAATTCATCTACAAGTATTACTAGTTTTTTACTCTCTATAACTTTAGATAGCGCTGTACCGAACTCTTTTTTGAGAACATCTACGTTTTGATTATCTGGAAATAAAGATCCAAAATCAATACCAGCCTCTACAAGTGGTAATGGTAATGAAACATTAATATTAAGACTCTTTATCAATGCAACTCCAGCTTTAGCAAACTTAGTTACGAATTGGCCTTGCCCTGTAACAAATATAATTCCTTTTAGTAGAGTTGCTAGTGGATCAGCAGAACTATCATCCTGCCAAGCATTGTAATAAAATACACTATGTTCGCTTAACCGCTTCTCCAATAATTCACGCAGAAAAAAAGTCTTACCAGATCCCCATGGCGCTGTCACAGCAATACTATAGCTTTCCTCCATATGAGACAATTTACCTATATAAGATTCATTACGCTCAATTAAATTTACTATTTTTGTCTGCAAATTCTCAAGCCCGTTATTTAGGTTGTTTTGCTGATCATGATTCATATCTCATATAATAATTTATTTGATATTAGTTTCGTATATATACCTAAGAGCCAATACTATTTCAATTGTAATAAATCACTACTATCACAACCTATATTCAGATATACATGAGACAATCCTCTCTGTTGTAAGTGTTGTTAGCGCCTCTGTTGTATTAATCCTGCACTCTGTGTATACATCTTCTTTACCACTTAGCCGCGAGTTACTTGGCTCTGAGCACCCTTAGCGCTAATAACTGCCTGACTAGCCTGACATGCCGCGGACTCCTTTGCTAAATCCATTGCTCGCACCAGTATAAAATAGGCTTTACCATACAATTTATCATCAATGCCTTTTACATCACTATTACTATTACTATCAATGACCTTTACTATTCTCGCTACCTTCCCCCTCCCCCAACCTTGCGCGGCCTCTGCAAGCATTTTCTTAAAACCCTCTTCATCCTTGAGTTCATCTTCCGCACCACTAACACCATTCTTATAGGCTGGCCCGCTCAATGTTTTAGCATTACCTACAACCATTTTATGAGGAGCGCTCTGTAGAGCAGCCTCAAGTACATTAGGCTGATTAATAACCTTTTTTGAATATGGTTGGTTGGCGTGATTATTGGATAATAATTCACCTTCTTCCCCCATCCAAATCCCATTACTTACCACTTTCTGCACTATACTATTAGATACCTCTTCCCTTAGAGGCAAACTCGCTGAATCAACAGCCACATCAACCCCACCTTTTTTATTGATCAAAGAATCACCCTTCACGTCTTGGAGGTGATATTGCTCAGTATTCATTACTGCATTTACCCCTAATAAATAGTTTAAGGCAGACTCTTCTTTATTTTTAGAATTGCTAGCATTAAACTTATTGTGGCCTACATCACCCTGGACATCTTCATAAAGCATATCGCGCATATCATCTAATTGATGCGAAGATTGGCCCCCTGGGCCGATTTGCCCATCAATATCATCAGATATCATAACAGTCTGGTCCGCCGCCTGTAGGCCACCATTATTGCCTGATTTAACCCCGCTCCTTAATGACCCATGGTTAGATTCAACATCAGACCTTGGCTGTTCAATAGTACCCGCCTCTTTCTGCAAATCATTAATTTCCACAACATTATCAGGCACACCATCTGCACCACTTAGCCCAGGAGAAAATACAGCACTAGACCTTGCTGGGGTATCCACCTCTTTTTGCAGATCACTTGCTCCATCCACCACAGCAGCATCATCAAGCACACCATCTGCACCACTTAGCCCAGGAGAAAATACAGCACTAGACCTTGCTGGGGTATCCACCTCTTTTTGCAGATCACTTGCTCCATCCACCACAGCAGCATCATCAAGCACACCATCTGCACCACTTAGCCCAGGAGAAAATACAGCACTAGGACCCGCTGCTGATGCTCTTTGTAAATCATCGACCCCACTCTCTATATCAGACATCTCATCTGTTAATCCAACAGGCTCTTCACTTAATGCATTACTAACTTCGCTTCGGACATCATTATCTTCACTGCCCACTGTATGAGTTCGTTGAGGCGCTCCTACTATGACTGCCTCCCCTGTCCCTGTTGTCGCCCCCCATTCTGCTCCACCCTCTCCTGCCATGGTGTTGAATCGCCTGGGGGAACTTGCTTCATGGAGCGCCACTGGTTGCTGCTGTGGTTGCTGCACTGGCGGTTGCTGCTGCACTGGCGGTTGCTGCTGCACTGGCGGTTGCTGCTGCACTGGCGGTTGCTGTTGCGCTGGTTGTTGCTGTTGCGCTGGTTGTTGCTGTTGCGCTGGTTGTTGCTGTTGCGCTGGTTGTTGCTGTTGCGCTGGTTGTTGCTGTTGCTGTATAACGCCCCCCTCTTCCAACATCCACACAGCACCACCTACAACTGCTTGACCTAATTCAAATACCAAAAGCGCAGTATTAACGCATAAAGTCCCAACGGCTTTTATAAAATCAAACATAGATCCAATAATACCCTTGCTATTCGGATCGTGCCCCGCACCAGCCTGAAATATTGCTCCAACCACGGAAAATGAACCACCAACTATACCAATAACACCACTACCTACCCCACTTAATCTTTTCAATATTTTCCCTCCAGTTGATGGCGCGGGTTGCACATCTTTTTGATCAACTACTGCATTACCTTCTTGTTTATTTTTTGCCATAACATAAACACTATAAATCTATAACATCCCAAAATAACATGCTATCATACCCCTATAGGTTGAGCAATAAAATGAAATTTTTTAGATTTAAAACGCACACGATGTTTAAAAATAGAAAATTTGCTGATTAAATAAAGATATAACTAACACCAGATAGTTATTAGTTTAATTAGGTTCTATAGCTAAGTCGCCATAAAATAGCTACATATATAACTTTGAAATACTTTAGTTATCATTGAGTTAAATGTAACAAAATTACTCATTATATAATCATTATATATAGCTTTAGCTATATAGCTAAGTCAGTATAAAACATCCTATAAAATAGGAGTTAAGAAGCTAGAACGGTATTGTTGTGCCATTTTATACTATCTTAGCTACATATACACTACCAAGCTTATTTATACATTGTTAGCAATTTCAGTCGCGTAGCACGTATTTTTTAAGATAAATGAAGCAGCTGAAACATCCATATTTATCTGATATATTAGCTCTTCAATATTGCCGAATTTCCTCTCTGGTCTTATAAACTGCAAAAGTTCAATTTTAACATCCTCCTCATATACTTCTAGATCAAACTCTAAGAGATGCACTTCTACAATAATACTGTTATCAGTATGAAGTGTAGGCCTGATACCAATATTGGCAACTCCGTAAAATTTACCTACATTTAACGAAACAAGTACAAGGTATACACCTAATAATGGTACATATAAATTTTCTGGATACTCTATATTTAAGGTTTTAAAACCTATCTTCGCGCCTAATTTTTTTCCATGACATACTACTCCACTGATAAAGAAATTTCTACCCAAAAGTTTCTGAGCAAGCCCAACAGCCCCCATACTCAATAACCTTTTCACTTCAGAAGAAGAAATTGGTATATAGTTCAACATCATTTCGTTGATACATATATAATGAAATTTACCACTTGAAGAAATACAAGCTAAACTCTTTGTATCACCAAGCCTCTTATGCCCAAATCTAAAGTTGTACCCCGTTATAAGAGTATGTATATCAACAACCTTTAATAGGATATTAAATATAAATTCCCCATATCCCATCATTGCGACCTCATTATTAAATTCTATTTCAAAAATATCTATTTTAAATTCTGATTTCAGTAAATTAATTTTATCTTCTCTTGTTAATATTAATCTATGCCCCTCCTTTATAATAAAAGCAGTATGTGGATTAAAACATACTAATAACGGTTTCAATGATAATTCCTTGGCAATTAAAATGGCATTCTTTATCAATTCTTGATGCGCAATATGAACACCATCAAAATTACCTAATACAACAATGTACTTATTCATAGAAACTACAAATAACAAATAATACTGCCATGAATTTATTATAAAGCAGGAATGACATGAGTTGATATCTAATACAAAAACAGCAGCAACCCTTTTAGAAAAATCCGCAGCAGTAATACTCTGTCTATTTAATTATCAAACATATTATATACAATAACATATCTTACTGGCGTAACTATAAACCAAGATATGGTATTAAAAACCTACCGGTAATACTATCCTTATTAGCGGCTATATCATAAGGTGAACCAAAAGCGACAACACCCCCACCTTTATCACCACCCTCAGGCCCTATATCTATTACATAGTCAGCAGTCTTTATGACATCTAAATTATGTTCAATAATAAGTATTGAGTTATTTGAATCCGCAAGTTTATGTAAAACATTAAGAAGATGTTTAATATCATGCATATGAAGACCCGTAGTTGGTTCATCCAATATATATATTGTTCGCCCCGTGGACTTTTTTGAAAGCTCCTTAGCTAGTTTTATTCTCTGAGCCTCGCCCCCAGAAAGTGTAGTAGCTGATTGGCCTATTTTCATATATCCAAGACCAACCTCTGATAATGCTAGGAGCTTCTCATAAATAAGCGGCATGCTCTTAAAAAACTCCATAGCATCAGCCACAGTCATATTCAATACATCGTATATTGAATGTCCTTGACATTTTATCTCAAGAGTCTCCTTATTATATCTTTTTCCCTGACACTCATCACACGCAACATGCACATCTGAAAGAAAATGCATTTCTATTTTTAGCACACCATCCCCTTCACATGATTCACATCTCCCACCCTTTACATTGAAGGAAAATCTACCTGTAGTATATCCCCTAGCCCTAGCCTCAGGAAGCCCAGCAAACCAATCTCTTATGTGGGTAAAGGCACCAGTATATGTAGCTGGATTAGATCTTGGCGTTCTACCTATAGGCGATTGATCTATTTGTATTACTTTATCAATATTCTCAAGCCCCTCTATATACTCGTGCTTACCTGGTATCACCTTAGTACCATGTAGCTTTCTAGTAATAGCTTTATATATTGTATTTATAACCAAACTAGATTTACCACTGCCAGAAACACCAGTAAAAACCACGAAGTTTCCCAGCGGAATGGTAACAGTAATATTTTTTAAATTATTAGAAGAGGCAGAAACAACCTTTATGCATTTCTTGGGATCAAACTTCCTTCTTGTAGTGGGTATTGGTATCAATTCTTTATTAGATATGTATCTACCAGTTATACTGTTTGGATCCTGCGCTACTTCCTGGGGGGTGCCCTGAGAAACAAGGTATCCTCCATGCACACCAGCACCAGGACCTATATCTATAAGATGATCCGAGGCAAGCATGGTATCAACATCATGCTCAACAACTAAAACGCTATTACCAAGATCCCTTAGACTCCTTAGCGTATTTAAAAGCCTCTCGTTATCCCTTTGATGTAACCCTATGGAAGGCTCATCAAGAACATATAAAACCCCACTTAACCCAGCACCTATTTGTGAAGCTAGTCTAATCCTTTGACTCTCCCCACCTGATAGAGTATTTGCCTTCCTATTTAATGTGATGTAATCAAGCCCAACATTTACAAGAAACCCTAATCTTTTATCTATCTCTGAAACCAGCTTTAAAGCTATCTGCTGCTGCTTTGGTGTTAAAGAATTATCTATAGATCTTATCCAATTCATGGCCTCAACTACATTCATTTCACAAATTTGGCCAATATGCTTATCCGCTATTTTAACACAAAGAGACTCTCTCTTTAATCTATGACCGCCACATGCTGTACAGTTTCTTGAGGTCTGGTAATTATATACTTCATCAGTCGCCCCTCTCCCTTTGAGAATTTTTTGCAATTTTTCCTGAAGGTAATTTACAACACCCTCAAACGGCCTCCTTATAATACTTTTCCTAAACCCATCATCAGATTCAAATTCTATTACCTCATCCTCTGAACCATAAAATATCACATTTTTAACTTTTTCACTTAATGATGAAAATGGCGCATTCATCTCAAACTCATAATGCCTTGCAAGAGATTCCAAAATCTGAGTATGTAACTTAAATTGCGCTATTTGTGATAACACTTCTTTGCTCCAAGGTGTTATAGCCCCATCTGCTAGTGATAAAGATTCATTAGAAACTATAAGCTTGGGATTAAAAAATACTTCCTCCCCCATACCACTACATGCTGGGCATGCACCATGAGGGCTATTAAATGAAAAAATCCTCGGCTCTATCTCTGTGATAGAAAATCCAGAAATTGGACAAGCAAATTTTTCAGAAAAGATAATTCTATCACCATTTTTATGGTTAGCGCCTTCAGCTATAGAAGCAATATCTATGTAAATTACACCATTCCCAAGCCTTAACGCCTGCTCAATACTATCAGCTATTCTATTACCTAACTCACCATTAATCTCAATTCTATCTACAACAACAGAAATATCATGAGATTTATTTTTATCTATTTTTGGCTGCACATCTAAATCATGTAACTCGCCATCAATCATAACGCTCATATATCCCTGCTTCTTGAGCATGAGCAACTCTTTTCTATGCTCACCTTTTTGAGAGCGAATCACAGGGGCAATAATAGAAAATTTAGCACCATTTGGAAACTGAGAGATAGTCTCAATTATCTGAGAAGCGGACTGTTTTTCAATAGGTAAGTTCGTAAATGGTGAATATGGAACCCCAACTCTTGCAAATAATAGCCTCAGATAATCGTAGATCTCTGTGGCTGTTGCGGTTGTTGACCTTGGATTTCTAGAAGTTGTTCTCTGATCAATTGCTATAGCAGGGGAAAGCCCTTCTATAGATTCAAAATCTGGCTTTGAATGAATTTCTAGGAATTGCCTTGCATATGCAGATAAGCTCTCTACATATCTTCTTCTCCCTTCTGCGTATATAGTATCAAAGGCTAGGGATGATTTACCAGAACCGCTTACACCAGTTATTACAACTAGCTTTTCTTTAGGTATATCTATATCGATATTTTTAAGATTATGTTCACGCGCACCCCTTACAGATATAAAGCCTCCAGACATATATTCAATTCAGATTTGTTATAATAAAAGCATATTTTAAGAAGTAGGATAATATCAGCGAGAGACACAAGGTTCAATATTAAGCTTTGAAGATTCTCAGAAATTGTAATGTTATGACTTACTCATTACGAAACCTCTACTCGTCAATGAACATATAGTAATTGTTGCTAATAATCATGTAAAATTTTTCACTATGCTAGTATTTTTCGCTATGTTAGTATTGCAACTTATACGTGCATATTATCGAAATTTATAAGTCTATATTTGTAAAAATTTAATTTTAGAAATTATCATCTATATTTATTTAACTAGTTTATTATGCCAAATCCTCTTGATAATCCCTTAACACATTATGCCATACCAACCCACAAACTACTACCACCTACCAACCCACCATATCGATCACAACAATCACCTCAGCAATCCCACACACCTATACTACCTGATGTAATACTTAGCTTTAGAGATGGAAGTTTTATACTAAGATTAATAAGCAAAAACGGCATTCTAGTAGATTACCATATTAAGCCAGGAGAACTCATAGAGGCTATTGGCCTTATAACTAAATTATTCATAGAAGATCCTCATATAATAAATTCACCAGTTAAAATTAGGATTTTACGGCAAGAGCCGAATCTGCACCTACAAGATTCAACATCGGAATTATCTATAACCACCGAAACCAGTATGCCTGGATATATTGTATTTAGAATTACTAATAGCGCATCAGTTCTCGCAGGAGGTGGGCAGATGAGTAAATGCAGAGAACAATTAATAAATATTATAGATGGCATTTTAGATGCAACATATAGCCTTTATGAACATATAAAAGAAGGCCCACCACTCGAAGCAGAAGATATAATAATGACCTTATCTCAAGCTAAATCTCAAATCATTCAAAAAACACAAGAGCTAACAGCTTCATTATTACAAGAATTACAGAATCCAGTATCAGGTCAATCAAATAACCCTGGTAATTCATTACATGTAGAAAAAAAACAACATCTAGACCCTAAAAAAGCTCTCCATAGATCTCTTTCCACAGAACAAGGAGGAAGAATGATAAATGATCCTACAGGATGTAAATTGGATGATGAATCAACACAGCCTTCACAGAGTGAGCAAACCCCTTCCACTGTAGTAGGGCCTGGCAGGCAACCAACAACTGCAGGGTTTGAGGGATCAACACAGCCTTCACAGAGTGAGCAAACCACTTCCACTTTAGCAGCGTTTGATGGGCAACCAGCAACCACAGGATCAGAGGGATCAACACAGCCAACTAGTGAACTTCCCGCAATACCACACTTGGCAGGCGCATCAGTAGAAGGAGATGATAACGGACCATCACAGTTAGCTGACAGCAATGGATCACATGGGCTTACTGTAGACGATATATATTGTGATATTGCATCACTACATTCGCAAGATATGCAACACGGCACAAAGGATTCCGACTGCTGCGCCTTACTTTAATTAAAGATACCAAATTATTAAATTGATAAAATCGCATAAAGCTTAATTTATGAATTAATAATTTCTAGACACATGATACAATTCTGGTTTAGAAGTTATCTAGTAGAGTTGTTAATGTTTGGCAGTTGATGTCTGAATTTATATTCTGGTCCTTTAGTACATTGATGATCCTATCAGCGTTTTTTGTCGTTGTACTAAGGGGCGGTGTACGTTCTGTTATATTGCTAATACTCTGTTTTGCCAGCGCCGCCTCAATACTCTTGATGGCCGATGTCGAATACATATCGATGACTCTCTTAATAGTCTATGTTGGAGCCATTGCTGTTCTGTTTTTATTTGTTATCATGATGATAGGAGAGGCTGAGGTATTATCCTTTAGAAGGCTCTTGGGGCTGATACCATTAGCAGTTTCTGTCTGCTTAATTATTTTTGCTGGTATTTATATAGCCAAAATGTACTCACCGGATTTCTATCCTCCAGCTAGTAGTGTAGTGACAGAACTGAATACCAGATATATAGGCTCTGTTTTATATACAAAATACTTTATACCTTTTCAATTAACAGGGTTTTTGCTCCTTGTTGCAATGATAGGAGCTATACTTCTTACATCAAAATATCAAAGAACCTCTAGAAAGATTCAGGATTGCTCTGCGCAGGTAAAAAGAGGCAGAGATGTAAAATTGATTAAGGTAGACTTTAATAAAGGTATCGAATTATGAACAATTTCTTACAGGAAATTTCAATAAATTCATATTTTACCGTTTCTATTATACTATTTACCGTAGGGTTGGTAGGGCTGCTTGTGAATAGAGAAAATATGATAGCAATATTAATCTCAGTTGAGATTATGGTGCTATCTGTCAATATACTGTTTTGCGCTTTTTCATCATATAACAATCAAATTGATGGCCAGATATTCAGTATTTTTATCTTAGCTTGCACTGCAGCTGAAGCTGCTATAGGACTTGCTATTGCAATAAATTGCTTTAGAGCAAGATCTAATATAGACGTCTCATCTATGAGTGAAATGGGTGATTAGATATGTTAGCAATATTAACTTATATCTCTGAAATACTTGTATTTCTTCCGCTAATTGGCTCTCTTTTAGCCTTTTTTTCATTCAGAGATAAACTAGCTATGTTAATTTCATGCTGCTGTGTTGGTATAGCAGCTATATTTGGCATCTTTATTTTTTATCAATTCTCAGTATTAGAACATACACCATTAATAATTAAATTATTCAACTGGATATCTGTAGCTAACTTGAGGGCGGACTGGTCTATATATATAGATTCCCTTTCTGCAACCATGATAATGGTTGTCACATCAGTTTCGTTTCTTGTACACCTCTATTCAGTCGGCTATATGGCGGAAGATAGAAGTAAAAGGAGATTTTTCTCTTACCTCTCTCTATTTACGTTTTTCATGCTAATACTAGTAGTCGCTGATAATTTTGCCCAGCTATTTGTTGGCTGGGAGGGTGTTGGCTTGAGCTCATACCTGCTTATAGGTTTTTGGTATAAAAAGAAAACAGCCTCAAATGCAGCTATAAAGGCATTTTTAGTTAATAGGGTTGGAGATATAGGACTTGCACTTGGGATATTTACAATAGCAGTTGTTTTTGGGAGCATAGAGTATTCTAGCGTGCTGGGTTTTGCAAAATTTTACTCATCGGAAACTTTCAACATTTTTGGAATAGAGTTTTCTGCTATTTCTCTTATATGTCTACTGTTGTTTATTGGGTGCATGGGCAAATCAGCTCAGCTCGGCCTGCACGTTTGGCTTCCCGATGCAATGGAAGGCCCCACACCCGTATCTGCACTAATACATGCGGCAACAATGGTTACTGCTGGTGTATTTTTAGTTGCAAGATGCTTTGATCTATTTTCTCAATCCAAGCCAATTTTAGATTTTATATTAATTCTAGGTACGGCAACTTCATTATTTGCAGCACTAATTGCACTTGCACAGAACGATATAAAAAAGATAGTGGCCTATTCAACTTGCAGCCAGCTTGGTTATATGTTTATCGCTGCAGGGTCTGGTGCTTGGAGCGCAAGCGTTTTCCATTTATTCACACATGCATTTTTTAAGGCACTTCTTTTTCTGGGCTGCGGTAGCGTTATACATGCATTAAATGACGAGCAAGATATAAGAAAAATGGGGGCATTATATAAAAAGCTACCATATACACATGCAATGATGGTTATAGGCTCAGCCGCACTTGCAGGCATTCCATTCTTTGCAGGGTTCTTCTCCAAAGATGCTATACTAGAAGCTGCATATGCAAGGGGTGATGATCTTGGCATAGTATCTTATTGTATTGGTGTATTTGTAGCATTTTTAACTGCATTTTACTCTTGTAGACTACTAATATATGTATTCTATGGAAACAAGCATTCCGATAATAACCCACATGAATCTGGAATTGTGATGTTAGTTCCACTGTTTGTTTTATGTTTGGGAGCAATATTTGCAGGAGCCTTCGGTAAATATATTGTAAATATGACCTCATCAGAACCATTTTGGAATAGCTCATCAAGAGCATTACCAATACATCATAATCTACTTATTTCAATCATGCCGTCCGTAGCTGCTATTATAGGGGTGATTTGCTCGTACTTATTTTGTCATAATAAAACAAGACAAGATGGATTTATTAGTAATCTATTTAGAAATAAATTTTATATTGATGAATTATATGAATACATATTAATTAAGCCATATATGAAAGCCTCTAGATCAGCGTTCTTCTACTCTGAACTTTTGATAATGGATAAATTATCAAGCATTATCTATTTCTTTTGTAAAAAACTCTCCAGGATCTTTGCATCTATACAAAGCGGAAAGACTCATAGATACATATATTCTATTCTAGTTGGGCTTATAGCCTTGGGTTATTTATATTTTAGGAAAATTATATAAATGTTGAACTTTAACGATATAATATCGCTGCAAATATTTTTTCCTATAGCTATTGCCGTGCTCTTGCTTGTGCTTGGAGCTTTTTGCAGCATATTTGGTAATACTTATTCGAAATATATAGCATTATTTTCTTCCATCTTTAGCCTGATACTGGCATTTTTAATGCTCAGCCATTTTAATTTAAGCGAGAAGGGGTTTCAATTTCTATCTAACACAAAGACCCTATCTACAATAGGAGGAAGGGCTATTTTCTCATATAAGCTTGGGGTAGATGGTATCTCACTAGGATTGATAGTATTAACGTCAATTTTACTACCTTTCTGCATATTATCCGCATGGAATTCTTATAATAAACCACCGCAGTTCTTTGCAATGCTGTTGATGGTACAGGGTATCACAATAGGCGTTTTTTCCGCATTAGATTTGGTATTATTTTATGTATTTTTCGAAGCTTCCCTAATACCAATGTTTATATTAATCGGTGTTTGGGGAGGTGATCAGGGCCCAAAAGCTGCGTTTAAGTTCTTTTTATATACATTTGCCGGATCACTACTTTTCCTAATATCTATAATATATATAATTACCAAATCAGGTGTCTCAGATATACCAATCCTTTACCATTTTACTCGAGAGTATCCTTTCGCTGTACAGCAAGTGCTATGGATGGGCTTTTTCATAGCCTTTGCCCTAAAGCTTCCAATGCTACCACTACACAGTTGGTTACCACATGCCCATGTACAAGCACCAACAGCAGGCTCTATGCTCCTTGCAGGTATCTTATTAAAAATGGGAGGTTATGGGTTTATGAGACTCTCCGTACCATTCTTCCCAGCTGCTTCTGAATATTATTCGGATTTTGTAATAATACTTAGTATTATTGCCATTATATATACTTCAATGGTTGCCCTTGTCCAAAGCGATATAAAAAAGCTTATAGCTTATTCATCCATTGCTCACATGGGCTATGTTACAGCTGGAATTTTTGCATTAAACGTACAAGGGTATCAAGGCGCAATTTTCTCCATGATAAGCCATGGAATAGTATCTGCTGCACTATTTTTCTGCATAGGCATACTATATGATAGAAAAAAAACCAAAGAAATTTCCTTTTATGAAGGTATTGCAGGGGTAATGCCTAAATTCTCATTCTTTTTTGTTTTATGCTCATTTGCCTCAATTGCGCTACCTGGTACATCTGGATTTATAGGCGAGTTCTTAGTTACATTCTCAGTACTTAAGTATCGCTTCATATATGGTGTATTGATAGCTATTGGCATGGTTCTTGGGGCGACATACATGCTGCTTTTATGCTCTAAAATAATATTTGGAAATACAAATAAAAATTGTAAAGATATGCAAGACTTAAGCTACAGCGAGCTTTTTACATTGCTTACAATGTGCTCTTTGATGGTTATATTAGGTATTTTTCCAAATGCCGTTATAATGTTCACTAATTCATCAGTTGAGCTGCTGCAATTACTTATTATGAACTTTAGAATGATTTATGGAGGCGCTCTATGAGAATATCATCAGAATTACTGGCTTTGTTACCTGAAATTTCTCTCATAGTTGGCGCACTTATCTCTATGGCAGCATCAATGTGCAAAAATGCGCATAGATATATCTATGCTATTCCTGTCATATCTTTGCTTATATCGTTACATTTTATGATTCAGCCGCTTTCAGCTGAA
Organism: Candidatus Cyrtobacter comes; assembly: GCF_034470605.1. Taxonomy (NCBI): domain Bacteria; kingdom Pseudomonadati; phylum Pseudomonadota; class Alphaproteobacteria; order Rickettsiales; family Candidatus Midichloriaceae; genus Candidatus Cyrtobacter; species Candidatus Cyrtobacter comes. The sequence goes on along the minus strand of NZ_JARGYT010000008.1, from coordinate 4,723 downwards.
TCATGTGTTTTTACAAACTCAATTGAGATAAATAACTTTACATTCACGTTTAAATCTTTGCTTGTTATAGCTTCATTGGCTTTGCTTTTTTCCATCTCCGATAGGTATTTTTCAGTAAAAGTAACACCTGAACTTCCTGGCCTCTTATTATTCTCATTAACCGGTGGTATGGTAATGATAGGTAGCAATGGGCTATTACCTCTATACCTTGGAATGGAGCTCATGACCTTACCATTTTATATAATGGTCGCCTCTAATCTTGATGATAGAAAATCGCAAGAAGCATCAGTGAAGTATTTCATACTTGGCTCTATATCCTCATGCTTCTTTTTATTTGGATGCGCTATCATATACGGATCTTGCGGCTCTATAGATTTTTCACAAATCAGAAATTTTGCATTAACAGATGGTCAAGGTAACCATATATTTGCTCTTGCATGCATATTTGTTATAAGTGCCTTTTGCTTTAAGATTTCATTAGCACCATTTCATATATGGGTACCAGATGTTTACCAAGGTTCATCAACATACGTTACAGGACTTTTATCTAGCTTACCTAAAATTGCTTCTCTTGCTATTTTTGCTAAACTCATGTATCGCCCATTTTATGGGCTTATAACAGATTTGAGTTATGTATATATAACAATGTCTGTTCTTTCGCTCTTTACAGGGGCATTCGCTGCCTTCAAACAAAAAAATATAAAAAGGCTACTTGCATATGCCTCAATCTCACAAGTGGGCTTCATGGTCTCTGCACTTGCAACAGGAAAAAGTAGTGATATACAGTATTTCACATTTTACATGGCCGCCTATATGGCCGCTAATATAGGATTCTTTACTTTTTTAATAGCTTTTGAAAAATCTAGTAACAATTTGGAAATATCTCAACTTTCTGGATTAGCATCAAAGAATCCCGTTCTCTCAGTATTAATTACAATTTTTGTTATCTCGATGGCAGGCATACCTCCATTTATAGGGTTTTTTGGAAAATTTTATGTAATTATTGCTCTTATAAACGGAAATCTGTTTCCGCTTGCTTGTTGCTTGGTTCTAGCAAGCTTGATTAGTGTTTATTACTATTTGAAGATTATTAAAGCTATATATTTTGATAAAGGTAGAAATGTTATTAAGATCAATATAAGCTGTGAGAAGTGGTTAATAATGTTTTTATGCGCAGCATTTTGTACATTTTCTGCTATACAACTTGACTCATTGCTCATTTTTACCAAAAATTCAGCTGGCTTATTATGAACAAGAAAAATTTCACAATTAATTTTGGCCCTCAACATCCAGCTGCACACGGTGTTTTAAGACTTATTCTTGAAATGGATGGTGAAGTAATAGAAAGGGCTGACCCTCATATAGGGTTACTCCATAGAGGGACAGAAAAGTTAATTGAGTATAAAACATATACACAGGCAATCCCGTATTTTGATAGATTAGACTATGTTTCTCCAATGTGCCAAGAACACTGTTTTGCTCTTGCTGTTGAGAAATTACTATGCTGCGATGTTCCCTCTAGGGCTCAATATATTAGAGTAATGTTTTGTGAGCTTACACGCATACTTAATCATCTTTTAAATATTACAACACAAGCCCTTGATGTTGGGGCCACTACCCCACTTCTCTGGAGCTTTGAAGAACGAGAAAAAATAATGGAATTTTATGAGCGCGCAAGTGGCGCAAGAATGCATGCTGCATATATAAGACCTGGCGGCGTTGCTATGGATTTGCCAGAAGGACTTTTGGAGGATATTTACTCTTTCATAAAAACCATACCAGGCTTCATAGAAAAAATAGAAGGTCTCCTTACTGAAAACAGAATCTTCAAACAGCGTACTGTTGATATAGGTATTGTAACAAAGGAAGAAGCACTCAGCTGGGCGTTTACTGGCCCAATGCTTCGCGCCTCAGGTATTCCATGGGATTTAAGAAAGGCTCAGCCATATGATGTATATCATAAAATGGAATTTGATATACCTATTGGAAAAAATGGTGATTGCTTTGATAGATATCTCGTTAGAGTAGAAGAGGTTAAAGAATCTGCTAAAATAGTAAAACAGTGCATAGAAAATATGCCTGCCGGCCCTATTAAAAGTAGTAATAAGAAGATTTCTCCCCCATCCAGAACTGATATGAAGCTTTCCATGGAGGAGCTTATACACCATTTTAAGCTATATACTGAGGGATATAATGTCCCTGAAGGTGATACATATACTGCGGTTGAAGCACCAAAAGGTGAATTTGGCATTCATTTAGTCTCAGATGGTTCTAATAAACCTTATAGGTGCTATATTAGAGCACCAGGCTTCGCGCATCTTCAGGGGCTTGAATTTATGAGTAAAAAGCATTTACTAGCCGATGTTGTAACAAACATAGGTAGTATGGATATAGTATTTGGTGAAGTTGATAGGTAGCATCATGGCAATATTTGAATTTACAAAAGAAAATTTAAAGAAAGCGGAAGAGATACTGTTAAAATATCCAAAAGAGAACCAGCGAGCTGCAATTATGCCACTTTTATGGCTCGCCCAAGATCAGAATAATAATTGGATCTCAAAAGAAGTGATGGACTATATAGCTAAATTCCTTTCTATGCCCCCGATCAGGGTATATGAGGTCGTCACATTTTATACAATGTATAACAAAGAGCCAGTTGGTAAGTATTTGATACAGGTCTGTAGAACGACTCCATGTTGGCTCAGGGGATCTGATAAAATTCTGTCAGCTTGTAAAAAAAAGCTAAATATAGATATCGGGCAAACTACTAGGGATTCTAAATTTACACTTGTAGAGGTAGAATGTCTTGGTGCATGCATTGACGCCCCTGTTATACAAATTAATAAGGATACATATGAAAAAGTTAATGAAGATTCGATAATACAACTCATAAATTCATTAAATTAAAATAGGCTAGATATTTTTTTGAATGCAATCTATAAGCCAATATATAGCAAGACTGATTGATGGTCATGGTCTTTCACATGATCAAATCCTGCATGCGATGAATGCAATTTCTCGTGGCTATTCCTGCCCAGCTCAAGTGGCAAGCTTCCTCACAGCATTACATATGAAGGGGGTCTCTGCGCACGAAGCCGCATCAATTGCAAGCGCAATACAAAAAATAATTAATCCAACAGGTGTAAGAGGCCAAAATAATATTTTTATTTCTTCTAAAAACATAAACACTTTGCATATGATACTTTCCTTTTATATGCGTAATATTGGTTATGCTATAACAATAAACACAGATACCAAAATAGAAGATTGTAGTAGCATAAATTATATAAAAGAGGGCACTATTCCTCTTATTAAGATCGAAAACAATACTTATAAAACTCAATTAAAGGAATTTGCACTGATGAAAAAAATTCTAGGATTTTGCTCTATCGTGGATGAAATACAATATTTAACACCAAAAAATTTATGCTTTTCATATGCTATAATTGAATCAACACTTCAGGAGAATTTACTGATAAACATAGCAAAAGCCTTAGGTTTTCAAAAGATCATAGCTTTGACACAACTCAATACCAATGAATATTGGGTATCACTATATGAAGGGCTTTATGCTATACATCAGGAATACATATACTTAGAAACGAAAGTTTTAGACAAGATAAATTATATCAACATGGAGCATAGCAAGCTTGCATATATAGTTTCAATCATAGCAGCCTTCATAAATGAAGGCAGATCACAAAATGATCATTACATACACTTTATGGAGCAAGTTGAGACAAAAAGCTTGCTTGAGAGCATGATATATATAAAAGCTGAACAAGATTTTATAAACCATTATACTTATTGATCCATATAGTAATATTTAACTCTAACAATCTAAATAACCATTTGACTAATAAGGCATAACATAGTAACATAAGCGAAGATATGAATTACTAATAATAAATATGTAGAAGATTCTAGAGTGCATATAACTTAGACAGAATTTATAACATGTAGAAATTATAAAATAATTACAGGCTTTGATGCTATATCAGATTGGCTTGTTTTATGTCTGGTGCACATAACTTCATACATTATCACGCAAAGTACGCTGACTTTTACGAATCTCTCATTCCTCACTCAAATATTTTATGAGAAAAATATTAATAAAAGGAGCGGGTATATTATGCTCAATTTTATACTCTACAGTGGCAAATTCCTCTGTGTTAAAAAATTTGTATTTTAATTCTAGTATTGGTATTCTCAATGCTAATTCCACAGATAAAAGCTTTGAGGCCAATGCTTTGGTAAGCTCTGTTGGTATTAGCTATGAGTTAACGCAAAATATAAATCTTCAAGCATATGGCAAGGTGTTTAGTAAAATTAGCTCAAACCATAAAATAACTAATAATACATCTTACAAACAAGAGTTAAGTTTATATTCAATAAATATAGGGCTTTCATATAAAATCCCTATATCCTCTACAGTTAATCCATATATTGGCATAGGTATAGGAAGCAGCTTTGCTAATACTCAAGCAACACTATATGGCATTAGCGATACCTCATCATATAAGCTATCTGGAGAATCATACTGTAAGAATATAAGCTACTCTTGCTCATTAGGCTTGCTATTTACATGTAACAGCAAACTAAGCCTTAGGCACTGTTAACAAAGGTTGTATTTAATAGATGCTAAAGCTATAAAGGCAAGGAAAGAGAGATCGGATTTCTCAAATCGTAATGCTAAGCGTCGATTTTCTTTGAGTTTAGCGAA
>NZ_JARGYT010000007.1:0-27423 GCF_034470605.1 Candidatus Cyrtobacter comes | reverse complement strand
TCTCCTAATATTTTGTTTAACTTATCCTCCATCGAGGCAATTCGTTGGTCAACTGGATGTTCAGCTAGTTGTTTAGGTACCGTACTAAGCTCTTCTTGAGGCATGATTGCATAATCTATTAATTATCCAACCTTAAGTATTGTTAATTTTTAGAGTAGCATAAATAAGCTTTATATAAAAATTTCCATAAACACCCCCTCAAATGCTTCTTATCATGACCAAGGATGCAGTGATTTAAAGCCGAATTAGGCATAGGCTGTAATATAGGTATAGTTATTTAATTAAATTGGCATAATAAGGCTAATAGGCTGTAATAGTATTATTATGTGCCATCTACCTCAAATAAAATGGATATAGCAAATTCATAGATTTTAAAAAAGTTTTTATCAGATGATATTAAATAATAGTACTGTCTTTACCTCCAACGATGTATGGGCGGCTTCAATGTCTTACCACGATCTATAAGATTTTGTAGCAAAAAGCTTAAGAGATTTTAGAATATAAAAGTAATAAACATTTATATCGTAATACTACCCTCATTTACATAAACAAATTTGATTCTAGCTTACTTTAAAACCTATTCTCTTTGCAATTTTTGCTACACAAGATCGTCAGAATTTCAATACCTTGCTGGATTTATATGATGCGGCCTCAGATATATGAAATTTATTGACAGCTTGTGATTTATCAAGATCTGCTATTGTTTTTGAAACTTTTAGCAATTTATTCATTCCCCTCATTGAGAGAGAAAATTTTACAACCATTTCTTTTAGAATTTTTTCAGCATCATAGTCTAATTTAATGAATTTCCTTATATTCTCCCCATCTAGTTGAGAATTTTTAGATATACCAACATCTTGATATCTTTTTGCTTGAATTTCTGAAGCTTCTTCAACTCTTTGTAATACGATAGCAGAAGGCTCAGAGCTTTGGGCAAAATCACTTTTTGATATTAAAGAGGCCGTATCTTGTATGAAAATTTGTATATCAAACCTATCATATATAGGGCCTGAGATCTTACCTTGATAATCTGTTGCGCATCTTGGCATTTTATTGCAAGTATTATCTGAAAATCCATAGTAACCGCATTTACATGGGTTCATAGCGGCTATTAATTGGAAATCAGCAGGATATGTTATATGGTTATGAACTCTTGAGATTGTTATTACCTTATCTTCTATTGGCTGGCGCATTGCATCTATGATAAATCTAGGAAATTCAGGCAACTCATCCATAAATAATATACCAAGATGAGCCATTGTAATTTCACCGGGTTTTGCATTTCTTCCACCACCCATCATAGAGGCTAAAGAAGCTGAACTATGTGGGGTTCTGAACGGTCTTTCATTAACCAAAAACCCTTCCCTCATTTCACCTGCAAGGCTAGAAATTATACTAAGCTCAAGCTTCTCTTTACTAGAGAGTTGTGGGCTAATTCCTATTAATCTCTTAGCAAGGGTAGATTTTCCAGAGCCTGGAGGGCCTATCATTAGCATATGATGCCTACCGGCTGCCGCAACTTCTAAAGCTCTTTTGGATTCTTCCTGCCCTATAACATCAGCCAGATCCGGAAGTGGTTTCCTTTCTGGTGCATTCTGTGGTAGCTCTGCTTTTTCCATAGCTTTTGAGCCTTTAAAATGAGAAATAACATCTATTAATTTAGCGGCCAATAGTATTAAATCATTTCCAGACCAAGAAGCCTCTGGTCCATTTTCTTTAGGGCATATTAACCCTAATTTTTCTTCAGAAGCCTTAATAGCGGCAGGAAGTATACCATTTACCTTTATTACACTTGCATCTAATGATAGCTCTCCCATTACCATCATAGAATCTACTTCTTCTTGTGGTACAATTTCCATTTCTGTAAGTAGCGCTACAGCAATTGCAAGATCGAAGTGACTACCCTCCTTAGTGATATCTGCAGGCGCGAGATTTATCGTTATTCTTTTATTTGGAAACGCAAGGCCTATAGTAGAAAAGGCGGCTCTTATTCTCTCTTTAGATTCGGCTATAGCTTTGTTTGCAAGCCCAACTATGTTGAATGCAACAAGCCCAGAAGAGATCTGAGCTTGTACCTCTATTATTTGTGGCTCTATTCCGCAAAATGAGACTGTCAAAACTTTAGATACCAATCTGACGATACTATAATATTTTTATATGTAGATATATCTAAAGTATTTAATGCAATAAAGCAATTTATTACATTATCACAATATTTTATGGCGCAATAAAGACGGCAATACAATGTATCTCAAACTTAAGCTAAAGTAGCTAAATCTTCACAACTAGATTTATCTAATAGAGAACACAAAGCTCCTATTTCTTCCTTCCCTCAGGCTCTTTACTGTTGTCTCGTCTGTCTACTACATTTCCAGCCCATGTGGCAGCGGCCCACGATGCAGCACCATCTGTAGGATTTTGGCTGCTAGTAGATGCTTGAGATATTGGATCCATAGTTTCCAGTGATTTAATCAAGGCCTCCGTTTTGCTTTTAAATACATCCATATTAGTATACTTCGTGAAATAAATTGACATAGATTTAGACAGTATTTTCATTAAGTTCAAACAGCGGTCTGCCAAATTTTTTATTTCCCCTGGTTCCTTTCCATTAAAATTAATATCAATAGCTTCTGGAAGATTTGTTACTATTTTCTGCTCATTAACTTTTAATAAGTTATCGTTAATCTTTATATCGAAATTTTCCATTGCATTACTCAGTTCCACTATGAACTTTGCCAATAGACAATGACTCCAGAAATCAGACACCGCCTTACAGCACTGATCCAACAATTCATCAGTATTTTCGTATTGTTTGTCCTCATTGAGTGAGCATTTTGACTTTTGTATAGTTTCTAACATATGATCTCTGAGTAGCGGGTTAGTGGTTGTTGTAGCATATTTTTGCTCTATTGCATTTATCCATTTACGTGGAGCAGGTAATATATCTGCCACTTTCACTCGCACTCTCAATTGCGAATAAGTATCACGATATTTCAGATACCCTTCTGTAAGACTTTGTATAATCCGATTTTTCTTCAGTCTCGCTTTATCTATTGGAGCTTGTTCATCCCAACTCGCCTTTAATTCTTCTAGAGCCTTGCTCCACATTTTATTCATCTCATTTAGTAATGCTTCTTTTATTTTTTCCTTTATGCGTTCAGCATCCTCGGTTCCTGTAAGCCTTTCTGCATCTTTATTATCACTCAAGGCGAGTATTTGATAAAAGATCTCAGATAATGCAACCCTCTCTGCTTCAGCCTTCAGGGCTGCAGCTTCTGCTTCTGCAACCCTTGCTGCTTCAACCTTCAGGGCCGCAGCCCTCGCTTCTGCGGCCTTTTCTGTTTCTGCAACCCTCTCTGCTTCTGCGGCCCTCTCTGCTTCTGCAGCCCTTGCTGCTTGCCTTTCCTTTATTTTATCACTTTCCATTCGTACTTTCCATTCGTTTTTGCTCTTTGATGGCCTCATCGTATTGACCTCCTATTACACTACCATCTATAGCAGTGCCCTTAGTTAACTTTTTCTCAATATCTGAAAAAAATATCTTAAACTGCCCACGTACCTCACCATGGACATTAATTTTATCTAATGCGCCCTTTCTATTTTTACCATCTTTTTTGGCACCAAGGAGCTGATCAAGAATACTTTGCGCCCCGCTATTCATTCCCAATAATACAGCTTCTATATCTTTAAAAGATGCTCTATTAGTATTGCGATAATCATGAAAATTACTTCCATCAGCATTCAATTTGTTTCTTGTTTCCGTTAATGCATTTAGAAAGGCTGGAAATCCACTGAGTTGTGCATCAAACTCCCCGCTCACTAAACCCTCTTCATTTATTTTCAAATCAACTCCTACAATTTTGGCAATCTCTACTAGTGGTAAGAGTTTCATAGCACCTTTTAGTAAAGCCTTATTAAAGTTATCTATACAAGGTTGGGCTTTGCTATTACAAGCTACAACATCATTTGCTAATGTTTTAGATCCTGTTTTAGATCCTGTTTTAGATCCTGCTTTAGATCCTGCTTTAGATCCTGCTTTAGGTAATATCTTTTCTGTAAAATCTTGAAAAGCACTTTGTCGTATATATAAACTCGTTAATATTCTTTCTAACTCGGCATCCATCGAGGTTATTATTGGTTGTGTAGATGGTTGTTTAGGTACCGTACTAAGCTCTTCTTGACGCATGATTGCATAATCTATTAATTATCCAACCTTAAGTATTGTTAATTTTTAGAGTAGCATAAAGGAGTTTTATATAAAAATTGCCATAAACACCCCCTCAAATGCTTCTTATCATGACCAAGGATGCAGTGATTTAAAGCTGAATTAGGCATAGGCTGTAATATACGTATAGTTATTTAAGTTAAATTATCATAATAAGGATAATAGGCTGTAATAGTATTATTATGTGCCATCTACCTCAAATAAAACGGATATGTTTTGCTATCTGGCTTTAAGTAAACTCTGTTTATTGAATTCTGTTTATCAAATCCAATCTGATTCTTTGTTAAATATTCCAAAGCAGTGTGCGTACTTACTCTTTTGTGATGCTAATAACTCATTTCCTTAGATGTTTTTCCCCTAAAAACTCTATAAGCAAATACTGTATACCCTAATAGGAATGGAAGCACTATGACTACGCCTATAAAAGTCGCTGTTAGTGACTCAGTACTTGCAGCTACTTCCCAAATAGTCCACTTACCTGGTACCATATAAGGGAAAAAATTCCATGCCGCCCCATTAAAACATAAGAAAAATATTAATGCAGCAACGATAATTGGCAGTTCGTGTAGCTTACCGCCAAAATCTTCTATCTTTAACAAAAACTTGCGTAGATATAGCATAGCAAGCGCAGAAAGCACAAGCATAGGAAGAAATAGGAAAAACCCATGAGAAGAAAACCATGATCTATATACATACTCACTAACTAACGGTGTTATAATAGAGACCATAATCATGCATATAAGCACAACCAATAAAAGCTTCCTGCATAAGGCCACGGATTCTTTGAATAAATCACCCTCCATCTTCAATATTAACCAGCAGCTTCCTAACAGGCTGTAACCTATAGGGAGCAAAAGCGCAATAAGAATGCTAAATGCATATGATACATAACTTTCTTCAAACGCCATTATGTACTTACCTAGCATATAGCCCTGAGCAGCACTTGTTAGTAAAGAGCCCAAAGAGAATACAATATCCCAAGTTTTCTTATATGCAGAGTGAACTTTTACTCTAAAATCAAATGCAACACCCCTGAATATCAACCCTATAATCATCACAAATGTTGGGAGATAAAGCTGCGCCATTATGTATCCTTGAGCAAAAGGGAAGGCAACAAGCACTATACCAACCGCTAAAACCAACCAAGTTTCATTCGCATCCCAAAAAGGCCCTATAGATAAAACCATCAAGTCACGATGTTTTTGTTTTTTATTTAAACCAACAAGAATTCCAACCCCTAAATCGTAACCATCAAGTATAACATATACTAAAACGGCAACACCAAGTAGTATTGCAAAGATCAAGGGGAGAAAATAGTCCATACCCAAAAACACTAATAAACAACATCGATACTAGCCCTGGTTTCTTTTACCTGTATTGGAATTTCCATCTCTTCCATACTTTGCAATAGATTCTAGAGCTCTCCTTTTGGCCATATAAAATATTGTAGAGATATATAGAGCTATAAGCAAGACGTACACAACTAAGTATCCAACTAAAGTGCTAAAAACAGCACCACCGCCTACCGCCTGTGTTACCGCATCTTTAGTTCTTAAAATTCCATTAACTAAGTAAGGTTGCCTACCAACTTCTGTCACATACCAGCCAGATATTGTTGCTATAGAACCTGAAAATGTCATAGCAACTAGTATGATATTGAAAAATTTATTTGTTATTTTATTTTCTCTCCATAGCTTATAACTTGCAAACCATGATACAGCTAGCATCAAAAATCCTATACCAACCATGACTCTAAACAGATAAAAAATCATCATAACTGGCGGATGCTCACCCTCAAACTCATTTAATCCCTTTATTTCACCATCCCAACTATGGGTCAGTAATAAGCTCCCCATCTTTGGTAACTTCACCTCAAAGTGATTTTTTCTCTCTTTTTCATCTGGTATAGCAAACAGCAAAAACGGAACACTACTCTCTGTTTCCCAAATTCCCTCTATTGCTGCTACTACTTGCGGTCTATGATCTAGTAAATTAAGACCTAAAATATCACCTGAAAATATATGCACAGGAACGAGTATTGCTGCAACATACATAGAAAACTTTAAGGATATCATATCAGATCTATCACCTTTAAGATATTTGTATGCACATATGCCAGCTACCAAAAAGCTGCTAGTTACAAAAGATGCAAGAATCATATGAGTGAACCTTGCCAGCATAGAAGGATTAAATACTATCTCAAACCAATTCTTAGGATGCACAACACCTTCTATGATTTCATACCCTGCAGGAGTATGCATCCATGAATTCAATGCTAGAATCCAGAAAGCCGAAAGCATTGTCCCAAGAGCAACAAGTACTATGGAAAGGTTATGGAGCCAATTTGAAACTCTATTAGTCCCAAACAACATTATTCCAAGAAAAGTAGCCTCCATGAAAAATGCTGTTAATACCTCATATCCAAGTAATGGACCCGCCACATTACCTACCTTTTCCATGAATCCAGGCCAATTGGTACCAAACTGAAATGACATTGTAATCCCACTTACAACCCCAAGTGCAAACGAAAGGGCAAAGATTTTTACCCAAAACTTATATGCATCCAACCATCTTTGATCATTAGTGGAATTGTATTTCAGTTTAAAAAAGAGTAAAAACCAAGCTAGGGATATAGTAAAAGTTGGAAATAAAATGTGAAAAGTTATATTTGCTGCAAATTGTATCCTAGATAACATGAGAGCATCCATGATTACCAATAATAAAAAAACCCCAGAACAACTGAATTATAGACTAATAGTTACTTGTATTGCAACACATGTCATTTCTAAATTGCAAAAGCTTTACACATCTGAGAGTATACTCTGATTATTCAATAGGAAAAAGCACTATCAGAATAAAAGAACTTGCAATTACCGCGCATAAAAATCAAATGAGCGCGCTTTGTATTTCAGATAGAAAAAATTTATGTGCTTCAATGGAATTTACACTAGAATGCATAAAACTTGGTATTAAACCACTTATTGGGTGTAGCGTATTTGTTAAATGTAATAGTGGTAAAGTACTTGATATTATATTAATTGCAAAAAATTATTGCGGTTATCAAAATCTACTGAAATTAGTAACTGATTCATTTTTATCAGACAGCAGTGAAAATTATATAGAATTTACAAATCTTTCTGCAAATAGCTCTGGTATTTTAGCAATTAGTGGGGCGCTGAATATTAATTTGGACAAAAAAGATTATTGTAGCTCCATGTTACTGCTTAGGAATATTTTTGCTAACGATCTATTTATTGAGATAGTAAGGGATGGGAGCATAAGCAAGATACAAGAGGATCTTCTGCTAAATACAGCATATGAAATGGATATACCTATAGTTGCTACCAATCCCATGCATTTTATTAGTAAAGAAGATCAAGAAGCATATGATGCGCTTCTTTGCATATCAAATGGAGCATTTCTTGCTCAAAGTGAAGATAGAGAATGTTCAAATAAGGAACATTATTTTAAAAATTCTTCAGAGATGGAAGATTTATTTAAAGACCTTCCAGAAGCTATAGAGAATACTGAGCTTATTTCAATAAAATGCTCTATATGGCCTAAAAAAATGAACCCATTATTACCCAAATTTTCTCAAAATGAAGATGAGGATATATCATACCAGGCCAAAGCAGCGCTTGAGAAATTAATCATGCATTTACCAAAATTACAGCAGATAGAATATGTAAAGAGACTAGAATACGAACTAGAAGTAATCAAGAGAATGGGTTTTTCAGGTTATTTTCTTATTGTTTCAGATTTTATTAAATGGAGTAAGGTCAATGGAATACCAGTAGGACCAGGAAGAGGGTCTGGGGCTGGTTCCTTAGTTGCCTGGGCCCTCCAGATTATAGATATTGATCCTATTAAATTTGGCCTCCTATTTGAAAGATTTTTAAATCCAGAAAGAATTTCAATGCCAGATTTTGATATAGATTTTTGTCAAGAAAGGAGGGAGGAAGTAATTGAGTATGTAAGAAAGAAGTATGGCTACGATAAGGTAGCCAGCATAATTACATTTGGTAAACTTCAGGCAAGGGCAGTTCTAAGAGATGTGGGTAGGGTCATGCAGATACCATACGGTCAAGTAGATAAAATATGCAAAATGGTTCCAAATAATCCGGCTAACCCAGTTACTCTTAAAGAGGCTATAGATCTTGACCACAATCTAAAAGAGATGAGTAGAAATGATAAATTAATAGAGAAATTACTATCTATTAGCCTGCAACTTGAAGGAGTTAACAGGCATGTTTCTACGCATGCAGCTGGAATAATCATTGCAGATCGGCCATTACAAGAAATTGTTGCACTTTATAAAGATGCTAATTCTTATCTACCTGTTATACAATATTCATTAAAGCATGCTGAAATTGCAGGCTTAATGAAATTTGATTTTCTGGGGTTAAGAACTCTTAGCGTTATGGATCATGCTATAAAATTGATCAAAAACCATAAAAATATAGATGTCAATATTCCAGATAGTTATGATGATCAAAAAACATATGAGCTTTTATCAAGTGGAAACGTAGAAGGTGTATTTCAATTTGAAGGAGCTGGTATGAAGGAGGCTATAAAAAAACTAAAACCAGATAAAATCGATGATCTTATTGCGTTAACATCGCTGTATCGCCCAGGTCCTATGGATAATTTGCCGGATTATATAACCAGGAAGCACGGAGCTTCGAACGTAGAATATCCACATCCATTATTGGAAGGGATACTTAAAGATACATACGGCATAATAATATACCAGGAGCAAGTTATGCAAATTGCCCAAAAAGTAGCTGGATATTCAATGGGAGAGGCCGATTTTTTAAGAAGGGCAATGGGTAAGAAAAGTAAGAAGGCTATGGAGGAGCAAAAAGCTATATTTATTGAAAAAAGCCTAAAAAACTCAATCACAGATGATGATGCGCAAAAGCTTTTTGCTTTTATTGAAAAATTTGCAAGTTATGGCTTTAATAAATCACATGCAGCTGCATATTCCGTGATATCTTATAAAACAGCATACTTGAAAGCTCACTATGCAATAGAATTTTTAACAGCCTCATTAAATTTTGAGCTTCATGATCTAGATAAAATATCAATGTTTTCTAACAACGCTAAATTTTCTGGTATTAAAGTGGAACCACCAGATATTAATATATCTATGGCAAAATTTTCTATAGTAGATGGTAAAATATTTTACGGACTTGGAGCAATTAAAAACGTTGGAATGAATGCTGTTGAGGAAATTTGCAAAGAGCGAACATTGAATGGAAAATTCAAAGATCTAGATGATTTTTTAGATAGGTGTGCTTATTTAATTAATAAACGAATGATGGAAGGGCTGATAAAATCTGGCTCTCTTGATAAATTGTTTAATAATAGAAAGGCATTATTTCAAAATATTGATTTATTAGTAAAAAAGGAAGATAAAATAATGCAGCAACAGAGTCTTATTAATGAAGATTCAAGACTAAATATCATACATTCTGCAGAAGAATGGGGGATACTTGAGAAATCAAAAAATGAATTTGATTTTTTAGGTACATATGTAGCTTTTCATCCTTTTGAATTATATCGTAAATTTTTTGAGTATTTTAATATCGTATCTGCGTCTTATATTAATAATTTGCCCAGCTACACATCATTAGCTAATTTTAAAGTTGCTGGCATAGTAACTTCTAAAAAAATAAAATCTTCAAAACGTGGAAAATTCGCTTTCTTACAACTTACAGATGAAACTGGCGTGCTTGATTTATCAATATTTGATGAAAGTTTATTATACAGAACCAATGATATAAATAACGAGGGTGATCATGTTTTATGTACTATAGCAATAAAAAATGATGGTCAAAGAAGGAGAATGATAATAGAAAAATTAGAAAAATTAGAAGAGATTGTACGAGCATCCATTCGTTCATGCGATATATATATCAGCAGTAATGATGCTGTTGAAGAACTTATACGCTTCACTTCTTCAAAGCAAGATGGTATAACGGTGAAGCTCCAAGCTAATTTGAATGATTCTATAGTAGTTTTTGATGTTCCCGATCTATATATCTCTTATGAAAACTTGCTATTTCTTAAGAGTTTAAAAAATATAACAATAGTTGAAAATTATTTATAAATTTAATGAGAATAATATCTGGAAAATTTAAAGGTAGGAAGATTTCTGGGTTAATCCCAAAATCCACAAGACCAACTACTTCAAAGCTAAGAGAATCCACTTTTAATATTATATCTAGCATTCTTAATGCTAGAGGGAAATCGTTTGATGAAATAACAATGCTGGATCTTTGTTGTGGAACTGGGGCTGTTGGCATAGAGGGGCTCTCAAGGGGGGTTAATCATGTAACATTTATAGATAGGGAACTGAGCTGTATAGATTTAGTTAAGAAAATATTAAATCACTTACAGTGTGATGAGAAGCATTTTAGTTTACATATTGGTGATGCAACAAACCTTCGATTGACAAATATTGCATATGATTTTGTATATGTAGACCCACCATATGAGCAAAATATTTTAAATAAAACTCTACATATGCTATCAGGGCTTGGGTACTTATATAATGGTAGTATAGTAATTCTTGAGCATGGCAAGAATTTGGTATTAGATCTACCAGAAACCTTTCAACAACTTAGTAAAAAGATTTATGGTAATATGGCCCTATCAGTGTTGGAACATTTAACCTAAGAGGTATTTAGGCTATATGTTCTTGCAATGGATAGATAGCTTAAGTTCTATTTGTTTAATTTCAGTTAGATAGCAATTCTCTTGGATTAAATAGCTAATAAGTCATATCCTATCTTGCACTTTTATAATAAATAAGGCGGCATTCTAAATTTAATGTATTGAAAAAGTTCTTGATATTAACTATTATCCCGAGGCTTTAGCCCAAATGGCGGAATTGGCAGACGCGCTAGCTTCAGGTGCTAGTGGCCTTATGGCTGTGGAAGTTCGAGTCTTCTTTTGGGCACGTTGGGGAATTGGTATTCCTTTTGCTTGTGTTATTTAAATTAAGTACTGGTATAAAGTTAAGTGAAATTATTTTCTTCTGAATCTGTTTCTAATGGTCACCCAGATAAGATAGCAGACCAAATATCTGACGCTATTCTCGATAGTATTTTATCAAAAGATAGAAATGCTAGAGTTGCATGTGAAGTTCTTGTTAAATCTGGCCTTATTGTTGTTGCAGGAGAAATAACAACTGATACGTGGGCAGATGTTGATAAAATAGCAAGAGATACATTAAATAGCATAGGCTATAATGATCAAGAGCTTGGTATAGATTGTGATTCATGCGCTGTAATTTCAGTGCTTAATCAGCAATCTGAAGATATAAAAAGTTGTATCAATAAAGAGAAATTAGGTGCTGGAGATCAGGGGATGGTTTTTGGTTTCGCATGTGATGAAACTGATGAATTAATGCCCTTTCCGATATTATATTCACATCGCTTGATGCAGTTGCATGCACAAAAAAGACAGGATGTAAGCTTTTTAAAACCTGATGGTAAAACACAATTAACAGTTAAGTATAGTGATGATGGGGTTCCAATATCTATAGAAACAATAATAATGGCACTTCAACATTCTGCTAATATTTCAAACAAGGAGCTAGAAGAATTCGCTATTGAGGAGATAATAAAAACAACAATCCCGCAAAATTTTATAACTGAGAAGACAAAAATTCTCATTAATCCTTCTGGTCCCTTTATAAAGGGTGGGCCAATAGCAGATTGCGGCCTTACTGGTAGAAAAATAATAGTAGATACATATGGTGGAATGGCTAGACATGGAGGTGGTGCATTTTCTGGTAAAGATCCAAGTAAGATAGATAGATCGGGGGCATATATAGCAAGACATATAGCTAAATCTATTGTTGCAGCTGATATAGCAAGAAAATGCGAGATACAGCTTGCATACTCAATTGGATTACCAGACCCTGTATCAATATATGTTGAATGTTTCGGAACCGCTAAAATTAGCGAGGAAGAAATTATAAATATAATATTGAAGAATTTTGATCTAACACCACAAGGAATAATAGATTATCTAGATCTTTTAGGGGGCTCCATATTATATAAAAAAACAGCTGCTTTTGGGCATTTTGGTAGAGAGGAATTTACGTGGGAAAATATCTTTAATATTTACTGAAGTATAAATTGTATAATAGAATCCAATAAAAGTATTCCTTTATTGGTTGTTGTCACCGATGTTTCGTTCATATCTATAAAGCCTAATTTTTGTATGTGTGATGCGTTAAAGATATTAATATTTAGGCCACGTTTTGTCCTAAGACCCATCAATACTTTCTCATTAAAAACATCTTCGGTCGTTAAGGTGATTTCTTGCATTTTTTTTTCATTTTGTAGCACAGATGTATGCCATTTATATGGGTCATAAAAATTTGTCACCGCAATAACATTATCATCTTTTAAGAAGCGGCTATGTGCTCCCGGGCCTATGCCAACGTACTGTTTATACTCCCAATATGCTAGGTTATGCATGCATTCAAATCCTTGCTTTGCATAATTAGAAACCTCATATAATTCAAGTCCAAATTGCCCAGTTAGCTCGCGGGTTCGTTCAAAAAGCTGAGCAAGTTTATCATCTTGTGGTAGTATAAAATCACCATTTTTATATTGCTTAAAAAATTGCGTTCCTTTTTCAATAGTTAATTGATAAAGCGAGACATGATTTTTTACATATTTTAATGCATGCAACAGCTCTTTTTGCCATGATTCAGCGCTATGCCACGGTAATGAGTATATTAAATCAATAGAATAATTTTCAAAAATCTTTGATACGCTGGCAACGGCATTTAAGGCATCATTGGCATCATGGGCACGACCTAGAAATTTCAGAGCATTATCTTCAAAGCTTTGTATGCCAATAGATACTCTATTTACACCGGCCTGCTTTAGTAGTGCGCAATTTTGTATATCTACCGATGAAGGATTTGCTTCTAACGTTATTTCCGCATCCAATTTTAGTTTATATGTTGACTTTATATATTGTAGTATTCCAGCTATTACCTCAACTGGCGCAAGAGATGGTGTTCCCCCCACCAAAAAATATAGTTCCAATCTCATTGCAAGATAAAATATCGTGATAAGATTTTAATTCCTCTATATATGCTGTGAGCCAATATTGTGTATTGATTTCAGATTGTGAAACATGGCTGTTAAAATCGCAGTATGGGCACTTTGATTCACAAAATGGCCAATGTATATATAGTGATATCATACTGCAAATGAATTGCCACAACCACATTTAGCAGTAGTATTTGGGTTAGATACCTCAAATGCCTCAGAGCCTAATGTGCTTTTATAAAGTAATGTTGATCCTTGCAAAAATTTCATCGAAATTTCATCTATTATCACTTCTACTCCATTGTTGGAAAAAATTTGATCATTAACGTTAACGGATTTGTCGAAAGAGAAACTATAGGAGAATCCAGAGCATCCCCCACCCATAATAGATATTCTAAATCTAGCACCCTCAGATTCAGATTTTAGTAACTCTAACAACTTAAGAGATGCACCATCTGTAATATTGAAGGAATTCATAATTGGATATTTCAAGTAGCAAGTCTGCGCCAGTATAGCATAAATGTATAATTGTGGCAAAGCAGACCCATTAATCTGCAATTATTTATAAGAAATATTTAGGATATAATTTCCCCAAACTACAATTTATCAGAGCTTACTAAGGTCTATAAATTACAATCTCTCAGAGAAGAAAATCACAACACCCAATAAAAAACCATAAATATTTTCATATTCCACTCATTTCAGCACCTAGAGAGGCATTCAAAAACTCTGTTGATTCCCTATTTCTTTGTCTCAAAAACCGCGAGTATACAACCAAAAAAGACAGGCCTAATATTTAGTATCTAGCCGATTATTATCTATGAAGAACACGATCAGAAGGGGCGATCTTTATTTTTTAACCGCCACCCCCACCAACAAAAATATCAATTATTACTTTCTTTCACCAAACAGTCTCAAAAGACTAATGAATATGTTTATAAAATTCATATATAAAGACAAAGCCCCATATACAGCAATTTTTTGCGCAACATCACTTTCACCGCTGTCACCAAAATTCACATACATATCCTTCAATCTTTGCACATCATACGCGGTCATCACTGTAAAGATAATGACACACAGGACAGATATTACAAATTCAACAGAGCCATTTTGCAAGAATAAATTGACCAACGATGCAACGATGACTCCAAAAACGCCCATATACAAGAAAGAAGCAATAGAGCTCAGGTCTCTCTTTGTAGAGCTACCGTATAAACTCATAGCACCAAAAACAACGGAAGTTATAGCAAAAACTCTAACTATGCTTTCACCAGTATAATATAAGAATACTGAAGAAAGAGACAACCCCATAAGTGCGGAATATATATAGAGACAAAACCTAGCAGTACTAACACTCATAGAAGTAATGTTAACCCCCATATAAATAGACATTCCGAGGGGGGCAAAGATAACCAGCCACAAAAGCTTTGTATCAAATATAGCGCTCATCAAAGCCGCCGAGCTTGAAACAAGTAAAGCAACCACGGCTGTAACAGCAAGCGCGGAGGACATATTTCTAAAAACAGATACCATATAGCTTCTTAGGCCAGTATCACCTTGAGCCATCACACCAGCAGAAGTCTTAAATTTTGTATAATCCATAAACAAAACCAACAAAACAATAACCCTAAGCGGCGAGTTTATACATTATAGCCAATAGAGTCAAGCAGCAAACACCATTACTTTTATGAACATAGATAGCTTCCGTATAACTTATTACATGGTTAAATTAGTAAAAATGCTGGCCATCTTTTGTTTTTGCTGTTTATATGACAGCTACCTATCGGAATTCAAAATTGTCTTTTACAGGACCTCCCTATTAACTGATAAAATACTGATTAATATAACTATAATAGATCTCAAGGCTACGCAAAATTCAAAAATAACATTGTAGTTTCTATCTTTGATATGAGGAAATTAAGACCCATCAAATAACCACTGAACAACAAATAATTCTAAAATATTAGCGACTTCTATACTTAACCTGTACTTAATATTAAACCATTCAAGATAACTGATAGGTTTATATAGCTACATAGTAAATTAAAAATAAAATCGTAGACAAAAGCATTCATCATAATGTAGGTATTATACTCTAAGGTAGAGCAGATGGCTGCTGCTTTTAGCAGAGGAAAGTCCGGGCTTTACAGGGTTGCGGTGCTGGGTAATGCCCAGCGATGAGTAATCTCAGGGAAAGTGCCACAGAAAAAATACCGCCTCTTAATTGAGGTAAGGGTGAAAAGGTGAGGTAAGAGCTCACCGGGAATCTGGTGACAGAGGCCGCATGGTAAACCCCACCGTTAAGCAAGCCCATATTAGTATAACCTCTCTTTTTATCGAGAGAGGCGCGTGACCTTGAGCGTTTATACTGGGTAGGGTGCATGAGTGTTAAGCAGTAATGCTACACCAAGATAAATAGCCATCCAATACAGAACCCGGCTTATAGCTCTACCTTAGAGATTTATTGATAACTAAGATTTTTCAAAAATATAATTATGCAAAGCCCAATCCACAGCGCTCTGTCAAGCTAAAGAAAGTGGCATAGAAACTTTTAAATGGTTAGCATTTTTAGAGATTTTTTAAGCCTATTTAGGCGGTGCCCTCATTCATTTTAGCCATGGTTTCTGCAATAAAAACAAAGATAAGATATGCCGGATTGATAGTGGTAAATCGTATAACATTTACCAAACCCTTAGACTTTAAATGAGAATTATTACCTAATACAAATAATGCAACAAATCATCTTTTACGTATCTTGTTAAAGTACAGCTTTAGTACCTCTGCAGCTATCTCTTCTATAGCTTTAAGGCTAACATCTACCGTTGGTATTTCTTTTTCCATAAAGAGCTTCTCTGCGTCCACTATTTCAGATTTAATTGTCCGTATATCAGAATATGAGGCATAGGCTAATTTCATACCACCACGCGAAGACCTTATATGCATAAGTATGTAAGGAGATATCGTAAACCCAACAATCAGCGGATTTGTTATCTTTTCAAGATTTACCGTTATTCCTTGTATTATTGGTATATTGGCAACTTTATAACCTTTTTGCGCTAAATAAGCAGAAGTTGGAGATTTAGAAGTCCTCGATACCCCTAACAATACTATATCCGCATTATCACATTCATGCGCAAGCTTTCCATCATCATGACTTATAGAAAATGATATACTTTCTATGGCTTTTTCATATATAGCTTTATGCTGTATGCCTGGAATACCGGAACTTATGCGCATACTTCCAGTTATAGTAGAAATAAAATCCATAATATGACCTATTGCCGATATGCATCTTATATTATAATTTTTACACATATCCAGTAGATGCTGCTCTAGGTCTATATTAAAGACAGTATACAATATAATCGAGTTTTTGTTTTTTGATGCGCTCCTCATTAAATCGTCAAGTCTTTTCTTCGAATTAACTAATGGCCATATTTTTTCTCTAACATCTAATCCTTCAAAACGAACACAAACAGATCTTGCAACGGCGGTTACAGTCTCGCCAGAAGAGTCTGATACAAGATATAGATCAACTACCTTTTCCATAAATTAATTATATCTGCCTGCCGCATATTTGATTATTTTTCTCTTTATTGGAGAAAATAAGTTTAGCGACTCTAATCCAATAGACCTTAAAATTGATAATAAATCGTTGTTATATTTAAAGATTTTATCTACGAAATTCGTCATGTAATACATGAGTTGCGTATCTAGTTTCCTTACCTTGTTATATTCGTTAAGTACTTTAGGCGCCCCTAGATCCATCCCGACTTCATTCCGCCGTGATAAAATCTTAACTATCGCCTTAATGTCCTTAACACCAAGATTTAACCCCTGCCCTGCTATTGGATGTATTGAGTGCGCAGCATCACCCACCAAGACCACCCTATTCTTACCAAACGATTCTGAGATTAATGAGCTTAAAATCCAAGATTGAATATCGCTTGTTATCTTAACATTTCCTAAATAATCACCACAACGCTCTTGCACAATAGAGGAAATTAATTCAGTTTGACCAGAATTAAAAAACGAAGACGCCTCTTTTCGTTCTGTCCATACAATAGAGGAAGTAAAACCTCCTTTTTGAGGCAAAATTGCAAATGGACCAGATCTAAAAAATCTCTCTATAGCAATCCCATGATGATTTACCGAATGTTCAATATCAAAAACTGCAGCAACTTGGTTATAATCATGAGTTTTTGCCCTTATTCCACAGTAATCCCTAGTGGTAGAATTTCTACCTTCCGCCCCTATTATTAGCTCCCCTTTTATCTCCACCCCATCTTCAAATATAAGATTTGAAGAAAATTCATTTATGTTAAATCTGAACGGTATATCAGCAGATTTTTCTTTAATATTTTCACTCAATTTAAGAAGATCCTCTATAAGATATGCTTCTTTTATCATATATCCAAAACATGATTCATTTACCTCTGCAGGATCAAAATTTAAAGATACCGAAGAGTTATATTGGTCAATCATGATACCATTAATAGGCGTGCCAAATTCTTTTATACTCGTTACACCAATTTCCTCAAAAAACTTGCAAGATTCTAAGTTCATTGCAAATAACCTGTTTTTAGGATAATGTTTTCTTCTAATCAAAAGAACATCTATCCCCTTTTGACTTAAGGCCACGGCCGTGCTTAGCGCAGAATAACCAGAGCCTATAATTATCACAGAAGTTTTTATATTCATTTGATTTGTCACGTAAACAGTATTTACCGGCGTATGATAGTATTTAATCCAAAATTTTTAAATAAACTAAAAGAAATAAATAATAATTTTGCAATTGCGGTTTCAGGTGGCGCAGATAGCATGTCCCTTGCGCTCAGGATGAAGCTTTATGGATTTTTTCCACTATGTATAGTGGTAGATCATGGCATAAGGAGTGAATCTGCTACAGAGGCGGTATTTGTAAAAAATTTTCTAGAAGGGCAAGGATTTAAAACTATAATACTTAAGTCTGAAAAATTTTCCAAATGTGAAAACACATCAAACCTACAGCATAGAGCGAGAATAGAAAGGTATAATATAATCACTCAATATTGTATCGAAAATAAGATAGGGTTTGTATGCACCGCACATAATAAAAATGATATGGCAGAAACGGTACTACTTAGAATTTATAGAGGTAGCGGCATAGATGGTATTTGCGGTATAAATGAGGAGCATATATGGAATGGTGTTATTATATTAAGGCCACTAATTACTATTGAGAGAGTAGAGATAGAGGATTTTTTAATAGCCAACAACTGGCCCTGGATTAATGACCCATCAAATAAGAATGAAGTATTTGAAAGAGTTAAGTTCAGAAACTTAATAAGCAAGTTTGAAGATAGCAAAACTCTTATATCTAGATTATGTTTACTTGCTAAGAATGCAAGTAGAGCGAGGCATTTTTTAGAAGAACAAACAGAGATGTATTTTAAAAAGATATGCAATATCTCAAAATATGGATATATCATAATTAATAAACCAACATTCTTAATTCTGCACGAGGAGTTACAATTAAGACTACTTGCTAAAGTATTTGGCATAATCTCTAGTTTTGAGTATAAGCCTAGGTTAACAAACCTTGAAAATATATTATCCGCTATAAAAGATTGCGCCCCCTTTAAGAGGACCATTGCTGGTACTATATGCTGTAGTGATCAAGATGAGATACTAATAATAAGAGAGCCTAATAAGATAGAGCAATCAATAACAATATTGAATCATACAGTTTGTTGGGACAAAAGATTTGAGATATCTTTTGAAGGCGATATCAATAACCTAAAAATATCACCTCTAACACCTGAAGTATGGGGCAAAATCAAAAACAACCATATAATAGATAATAAAGAGAAAAAAGAGATGTTTAGGGGCCTTGCTGCGTTCTCAACACCTGTATTATTATATAATGATGAACCACTATATAGCCTCTTATTACCTATAGTTACTAATTTTACGAATACAAAGGCCAATACAAGATGTATTGTGCGATATTGCTAAGAATGGAGACACTACTAAAACTTATGGATACTGATGGGCTAGGCAGTATACTGATGTATATAAAAGTTATTTATTAGCAAAAGTCGCTATATACAACTTTGAGATGCTTTAATTAGCATAAGATCAACAAAGTTATTCATTGCACCATATTTTTACTGGTTTAGTCATCGAACCTTTGTGTTTATAATACATGCGTACGCCACACAAGTTACCCAACATTAAGTAGATTAATTGTAGGGTAAAACGATAGGCGCACAAAATACTTCGAATACTAAAGTAAATTTATTTACACTTATGATCACTAGGCTTGCCTTCGCCCTCATGATGATTGTCTTTATGGTGATTCTGCTCCATTCCCTTACCTTCACTTCCCAGTATTAGTTGGTCAGCAGTACCTAGCTCAATAATTTTTATCATATATATATTAATATAAACATATACTACAGTATAGTATGATTTATGACTCTAATTCAATGGGTTGGCTAATAATATTTAAAATTACTAATATAATGCTTATATTAGCTTTATTTAGTATGCATATTATACAACTAGAATTAATTTGTTAACAATGCCATAACTTCAGTGCAAGAAATATATATAATGATTAAATGTAGCATAAGTAAAAAAGCTAGAGACATTTTTAGAGCATAAAGTTAATCAAAACTTATATTCTAATGCGTTATCTCCAACTTTACTTACTAAAGCTATATTATTACCATATTATAGCAGCATTTACAGCATTTACAGCATTTACAGCATCTACAGCATCTACAGCATCTAGCTGTAACAAACAACCCTCTCCTGGTGGATTTACAGCATCTACAGCAGTATCTGTCAATAATGAAAAAGCGCCCTCATCAGCACCCTCATTATTTGGCATTTTATTTAACAAATTGTATACATTAGAAAGTGTGTCTGTGAACTCGCCAAACCCTGCACGCATTGTATAGGTCATATTCATTAAAGAACCTAGATTATCAGCTAGTTGGCTAATGTTTACAGCTCTTTCCTCCGTTTCTATAGCTACCTCTGGAGCCACTGGTGAATTTTTGATCTTGCCTGTTTGCTCTCTTAATAACGCTGGAGCATCTGCAGCATTTATAGCATTTGCACCCTCATTAGCCTGCTCTGCTTCTGGACGCCCTGCCAAAGCTACCTCTGGAGCATTCTTTGCTGCCTTCTTTGCCTCTGCGGCTCTCAATGCTGCTATCTCTCCATTAGCCTTTTCTAGATCCTTAATTAATGCATCTATTGTTAGGGTTGATACATAACCTTCTCCATTTATCCTTGAAAAAGCATCTTCAACAGGGGCCCATGTCTTTTTAAATTGTATAAGAGTATCATTAATTTCTCCAACTATTTTCTTAATATTCTTATCTATATACTCAATACCTGCTGTCAGCTTAGCATGCTCTTCTTGCGCGCTTTTAAATTTTCTCCACGCATTTATACCACAAGTCAAATTTTCAGACATCCTTAAGTATACATGATTAAGTGTTTCGAGATCATTATGTGCTTTATCACGCAACTCAGTAATTTTCTTTATATCGGCATGAATCTTCTCCAAATCCTTAGGATGCTTTTTAGCCATAGCGAACTGTTCATTTAAACGCTGATCAAGCTTATTAATATATTGTACCATTATGTCACGTTCAGCTTCTTTCTTCCCAAGCGCTATTTGCCAAGCTTGTACCGTATTTTCGCATTGAAACAATCTACTCGCATCATCATGTTCTTTTACTGCTTTATCTATATCAGCCCCCTTAGTTTCAAGCTGCCCTTCAAGCTCCTTGAGTGATTTTCGCTCTCTTTCAAGTCTAGCATGCAATGATTCAAGCATATTTTTGAGCTCTATATAAGCTTTTAGTTCTTTTACACCATGTTGGGTTTCATCCTTTGCTTTTAGTTCTTTTACACCATGTTGGGTTTCATCCTTTGCTTTTAGTTCTTTTACACCATGTTGGGTTTTATCCTTTGCTTCCACTATTTTCCCAGACTCTTTTTTCTCTACTTGTGCTCCTGCACTATCTTCCTTCATTTTCCTGGCTAATGCCTCTTCCTGCGCTCTTTGTACTTCTTGCTCTGTTTTACTTACCTCTCCATGCTCCGCCGCTTCCTTCTTTTTCTGATCTTCTCTCATCTTCTCAGTTATTTTCCTGTTCCAATCATTTACAAATGGGAAAACAGAATCAGTTCTTTTAGGCGCCTTTCTCCCTCGTTTAGCCGTACTTCCTTTAGGCATATATAATCGATAATAAAATTATAGAAGTCGGTTAATGTAACTGATTGGTGGAAAATGACCACAAACTAAACCTCTATTTACCAAGAAAAACGCTTAAATTACGAACAAGATTTTGCGAAATATAGAATCAGTACAATTTGAAGGAAGATAACCAAAAATACAAAAAATTCTGCTTAAAAGAATTTTTAATAAAATTATTGATACAACATAGCAACATGATAAAAATCGCCAAATTTTTATTTAAAAATTACGCTTTTTCCTATCATACATCACCCACTTGTACTATTATCTCAAATTAAGATTTTTGTTTCAGGGCCCCTTGATGAATAGCGAGATAGTATCACTTGTAAAAGCCTCTTATCAAAATGCACTAATGCTAGAGATAGGCCTCATTGCCATATCTACATTTCTTATCACAAACATACTCAGATTTTTTGCTAGTAAGGCACTGACAAAAATACCAGATGGTTTCCTTAGATATACTTTTTATAAAGAAATAATCACATTTATAAAAAAGCCATTAGTAATGATTATATGGGTGTGGTCCATTGCAACATCACTTACCTTAATCTCTGAGCAATATCATATTCCTGTCTTAAATTTCATGGATTCAGTAAGGCTTATACTTGTTTCACTTATAGCAGGAATAAATTTTTCTGCTCTTATCAACAACATAAGCAAGAAAATGACAAAGATCAGCATGGATCCAGGCAATACGTACGATAAAGTTACAATAGAAATCTTAACCAAAATAGCAAAAGGCTTCACATTCTCTATTACATTGGTTTTCTTACTACGAGCCGTAGGCGTTAGCGTTGGCGCGATACTTGCAATAAGTGGAATAAGTGGTGTGGCACTTGGCTTTTCAATACGTGATTTGCTTGCAAGTTTTTTTGGTATGATAGTGCTCTATTCAGATAAACCATTTGTTGTTGGAGATAGAATAAAACTACACAATATGCCAAAGGGGTCAAACTACGGATATGTTGAAAATATTGAATGGAGAATTACAGCAATGAGAACACCTGCTGGAAAATTGGTATATATACCAAATTATATGTTTTGCGCATCTACTGTTGAAAATATATCAAGAGCAAAACACTCTGAGCTAATGATACATATTGATGTGGAGATAGTACAAATTTCTTCTATAAGAACCATTATAGAATCTTTAAAATCTGAATTAATCAAAATAAATAAGATAATTGAATCTAAGGGAATTTATGTTGAAATTCATGATCTTTCTAAAGAGGTAGTTGGAATAGATATTACATGTTATTCTTATGATGTTGAGGATATGTCCGTTACGAATCTTAAAAATGATATTTTTATCAGAGCCGTTGAAATTATAAGGGAAAATCATACTGAACTTGCAAAAGATCATAGACTTTTAGAACACTAATTATGAAAGAAAAAACTATACGAGCAATAAGGAGAAATATCGTCTTATCTAATGCTGAAAGTTTTGGAATTGATGGTGTTATTGTATCAAATACAGGCAATTCATCCCAAGAAAAAGATTCTATTTTAATGCTTACGGGCTTTAAATGCTCAAATTGTTTACTTATAATAAATAGATCACATTGCCTCTTTGCAACGGATAAACGATATATTGAGCAAGCAAAAGAATATCTATCAAAAGAATTTGATTTGTATCAATCTGCTGCAGAAAATCAGCTATTAGCACTTGTTTATGATCTGAATTTTCCTAAAAAAATCTTAGTTGTTGATATGAGCGAGCAATCATATCAAGATGCGCTGCTACTATTTTCAAATACCGTACTGGGCTATGATCCAATGTTACATACAGTTTCAAATGTAGAGTATTATGAAAAGCTTTTCTCAAAAAATAAAATAGAACTTTTAGGAATTAATAGATTAATTGAATTAATCAGCAATGATTTCATATTCACAAATAAAGATATAGACTTATTATCGCAAATAAAGCTACATAATATACCTCTTAGAATAATTCGCCATTATAACAAAAAAATAGAAAAGAGTATTAATAGGCAAAATAATATAGATGCCATTTTGCATCTTTTTGCTAAAGAGACTCAATGCAATAACAAAATTTTTAACCAGATAAAACCTAATGATGCAAAGAGTTATACCTCTTATTTGATAGCGGACCATGACATAAACTCTAAGATTAAAAAAATATTGGAAAAAATTGACAAAGACAGTGATTTTCTTTTTTCGAATAATCCAGATGAAATATGCTGGCTATTAAATATTAGGGGCAATGGATCATTATATACACCAATAGTATCTGGCTATTTATTTTTGGCTAAAAATAATGGTGATTGTTATCTTTTTACAGATTTTACATTACCAAGCGAGTTAATAGAACAAAGCTTTTTAAAAGTCTTTAATATTAATGAAATGGAGAATTTTTGCTCAAAAATTGCAGAAAAGAGTATAGAGCTAGATCCAAAATATACCATTTCTTATTTTGTAAATAAGTTTAAGTTATCTATAAGGAAGCCCTCTATAATAGAGCAACTCAAAGCAATAAAAACACCCTCAGAGATAGAAAATATACGAAAGGCCCATGTTATAGATGGAGCAGCAATAAGCAAGTTCATATATTGGCTATATAGCCAGCAGCATAGCACTGAATCCTCCGCTGCTGATAAGCTTTTAAAGATTAGAACATCATTTAAAGAATTTATCTCAAATAGCTTTGAAACTATTTCTGCCTTTGGTAGCAATTCCTCCATGATACACTATAGCACTCAACATAATGTAAGCATCACAAAAGATGGGTTGTATTTGCTAGATGCCGGTGGGCAGTATTTTTATGGTACAACGGATATGACAAGAACAATGTGTCTTGGAATACCGACCCAGGAACAAAAAAGAATGTTTACATTAGTGCTAAAAGGTCACATAAGGCTCGCTCAAGCAGTATTTCCTGAAGGCACAAGCGGATCAAACATTGATGTACTTGCAAGACTCGATTTATGGAAAGAATTCTCTGATTATGGCCATGGAACTGGTCATGGAGTGGGATACCTTTTATCAGTACATGAAGGCCCACAAAGTATAAATATGAAAAATACGATAAAACTGGAGGAGGGAATGGTTCTTTCAAACGAACCTGGTTTTTATAAAGAGGGAAAGTATGGGATAAGAATAGAAAATATTATGTATATAAAAAAATTAACTGATAAATTTTTATGCTTTGAAACCTTAACTGTTGTACCGATATTAAACACATTAATAGATACCACACTGCTCGTTGAACAAGAAGTAAATTGGTTAAACGAATATAATGAAAAAACACTTAGTGAAATAGGTCGATATTTATCGGAAGAAGAGTTGTCTTTTTTTAAGAGAAATAGTTTAGTATCAAGATGATTAGAAAATAATTCGCTATTGGCATCAAAAACTGCTCAGAGAGCTTATTAACAGAATAATAATGTTCAATAAAGGCTATTTAAAAGCATTTAAATTTCAGTATAATTCCTTATAATTATATTTCGTGTCTTTTCTATGGGCGGAAGAGTTGGTGAGCTATTGCTAATATTGTTGATAGTGTTGGTACTATTTGGAGCTAATAGGCTACCTGGTTTAATGAAAGATGTTGGAAAAGGTATAAAGGCACTTAGGGATGCTGTTAATGGTACAGAGAATAAAGATAATGATGATAAATAAAAAACCTGAGAGGATCCTAGCTTATTACATAAGACCTCTGTAATTCACAGTGAAAAACCAAAAACCCTTGTAGCGTAATACTGCTCCGCTAGTATATACAACGAGAATATAGCTATGATTAGATGCGCTAAATTATTTGCGAAAAGGTGCCCACACGAGGATGCCTCTCAGATTTTTGTGATATAGCTAAATCAGTATAAAACTTCATATAAAATAGGAGTTAAGAGGCTAGAGTAATTATTGCGCCATTTTATACTATCTTAGCTATATACGGCTGTTTTATTTGAGGTAGATAGATAGCCTATATTATGGCCTATGCTCATTCAACTCAAATAGCTATAGCATAAAGATTCCTGTGATCCTTGGTGTATTTTATTAATAAATCTTGCAGTACCTTGATCTTATTGATACAAAGGCCCTCCTTGTAAAAGAGTTACTTATTTTCTAACGAATCACAATGGCTATCACTTACAGCCATTCATAATCTTTTATACTCAAAGTTTTTCTATGGCCTCAAGTACTTCAGCAGCGTGCCCTTGTGCTTTTACATTATTCCATATTTTTATAATGCTCTGATCTTTCCCTATAAGGAATGTACTTCTTACTATACCAATATATTTTTTCCCAAAATTGACCTTTTCCTTCAATACACCATATAAATTACATAAATTACTGTCAGCATCAGATATTAATGGAAATGCTATATTTTCTTTTTCACAAAAGATGTTATGAGAGGAGACTGTATCTCTTGAGACACCTATAATTTCAGCATCTAGATCTTTAAATTGCTCATAAAGAGAACTAAATTCATTAGCTTGGACTGTGCAACCTGGAGTCATATCTTTGGGATAAAAGTAAAGGACAATGTACTTATCTTTATAATTTTCTAATGATATTGTTCCTTTAGTAGACTCAGCTTCAAATTGTGGCGCCTTATCTCCAAGATCTTTATTTAATACATTATTCATTTTTAATACAATTAAACATTTGCAGAGTTTTTAATGATCCTCCTCCACACTATAAAAGAAAGCGCTCTTTGTGCAAAAACATTAGCCCACTTAGTAGTCTTTATTTCCATTGCTAGCAAATTTTTAACCTCGAAGGTCATAAATCCTATAAATAGGAATTTGTCTTTTCTTTAGTATACTGCCAATAAGATTAAATACAAAATCTAATATTTTAGATATTTTTGTCCCATCTAGCCCTAGGAGGTTTATAGATTCAGCTTTACTCATAATAATAGTATAAGACTAGATATTATAAATTTCCTATAGAAACAAGGTTGCATTAACTGAGGTTATCTTTAGGAAGAACGTTTTAAAAATAACCCATCAAATATATAAAATTTATTGAGAATTAACTAATGTAAATACGAGATACTCAATTAAGGCATTGTCATGCATAGATAGATAACGCCAAATCTCTAAACCTCCACATAGCCATCCTGAGCATGCATTTAGAGTAACATTTCTTGTTAATCGAGCCCCTTAGACTAGAGTTTTTAGCTTCTACTAAGCAAGTTTATCTACTATACTATATGCTTGATTCTCTTTGGTATTATTTTGTTATAACTGTAATTTCCATCTGTAGCTATAATTCTGATATTATGATGCTTTATTTGTAATTCGTTTGCAGATCCAGCGGATCCATTTCCTATATAATGTGCAATAATCTCATTTCTGTTCCTATCAAGCTAAATTCGTATGCGCAAGTCTTTTTTGAACTTATGTATATAGCTCTCTAGAATAGGAATATCTCTTGCTGATTTATCAATGCTCTCAACTTCCTTTTCTACAGCTTTTCCAGCATTGCGAATCCAGCCGTGTATTATCTGAAACTGTATATTCATTATCTTAGCTCGAAAGCCAACATTGTTAAGATACAGCCATATACTTCTCTTTGAGCGTGTATTTTATTCTTTTATTCAATCTGATTCTTTCCACATTGTTTGCACCTATACCTTTGCTTGACTATAACCATTCTTGACCATAGTTTTGTTAGAGCAAAATTTACATCCATTCATAGAGTTGCTCACATTCATTCATTGTCATGCTATCACATAACAAAATCTATCCTTTTATGACGATGCCTCAATTGATATAGAGAAGAATGGTGATTAGGCACTGTTAACAAAGGTTTTGCCAAATAATGGAAAAGATGCAATATTATATTGGAGGCGATAAATATGGTATTTAGATGGATAAAAGGTTGTTTCC
>NZ_JARGYT010000006.1:0-27456 GCF_034470605.1 Candidatus Cyrtobacter comes | reverse complement strand
GAAACAACCTTTTATCCATCTAAATACCATATTTATCGCCTCCAATATAATATTGCATCTTTTCCATTATTTGGCAAAACCTTTGTTAACAGTGCCTAAGCGCTAAAAGATAGATAAGTAATAATACAAAGCAGATTATTGGCGGTTTTATTAGTCATTTAAATTGAGAATAATTCCAAAAGCGGTTTGCGGTCTTCTTAAATTCAGAATGCTAGTTATCGTTTTTGCCATTTTTTGTCAGTTACTTCTCTCTATGAAGTTTATCATATTTTTGTGCTGCTATAGTAAGTGAAGTTGAGATTTGCATATTGAAAGAATTTAACTAAAGAATCATAGAGATAAGCAAAATGACCAATATTGCCCTCTCTAATCCACCTTTTTATATTAGCCAAGAATATATCTATTGAATTCAAATCTTGTGAATAAAAAAACACTACATTACAGCTGACAGATTTAATTTCTATGGCTATTTTGTGATTTATGAAATGATTCATCATACCTGATCAGGTTTTAGCTCATTAATTAAGAATTTCAAAAATTTGAGTATTGCAAGAACCTGGTGCTGTTGGCTTATTATATAGCTGAAGCGTCATAGAAATGGTACATGACTAATTTTAAAAATAGGTTAGTTATCATTAGGTTAAGTTTAATAAAATTACTTTTTATGCAATCATTTTATACCGCCTTAGCTATAGTAAATCCATACAATATAGCCTTTACGCTACCTTAATTTACTATAATTTAAAAATTCAAAAGACCTATCAATAGGTAAAGATGCTACAGCTTTTTTCATAATATTATACTTTTAAAGATCTCCTCATAATCAAATTAGAAACCAACGGAGCTATAGAAAATCAATTACTACAGAGCATCTGTTGGCTACTTCTTTTTTTTGCATAAATACAAAAAAGCATAATAAAAGAATATATCCACACACTATTTAGGGTATTTAGGGCCCCAACCTGAGCCCTAATAGATCATGCCATTTTATTCTAATAAAACCCAAAAAGTTTATGAATTTTTCCTCTGATAATCATTAGCTGCCTCTTTTATTGCATCCTCTGCTAACATTGAGCAATGAATCTTGACTGGTGGGAGAGAAAGCTCTTTAGCAATATGAGAATTTTTTACAGCTAATGCTTCCTCTATTGTTTTTCCTATAATCATTTCTGTAGCAAGGGAGCTTGAGGCTATTGCAGCTTGGCACCCAAATGCTTTGAATTTAGCATCAATAATTCTACCTTCTTCATCAACTTCAATTTGCAGCTTCATAACATCACCGCATGCAGGCGCCCCTACAATTCCAGTTCCAACTTTCTGCGACCCTTTATCTAATGATCCCATATTTCTAGGATTAGCAAAATGATCTAATACTTTTTCATGATATGCCATAAATATTTACCTTAAAAAATTTAACTAAAAATTTTAATGTTCTAACCAACGTACAGATTTTAAATCTACACCCTCCTGCACCATTTCCCAAAGTGGACTAAGTTCGCGCAATCTTAACACGCTCCTTTTTACACTTGCTATCGCTGTATCTATCTCTTCATCAGTAGTAAATCTTCCTATTCCAAATCTAATTGAGGTATGGGCCAGCTCAACATCAACGCCAAGAGCATTAAGAACATAAGATGGCTCTAGGGATGATGATGTACATGCAGAGCCAGAAGAAACCGCAAGATCCTTTATACCACCTATCATAGACTCCCCCTCTATACAGGAGAAGCTAATATTTACACAACCAGGATACCGCATACTTGTTGATAACGGCCCATTAAGATATGTATTTGGTATATCGTTAAGTATACTACCTACGAATTTATCACTAAGTTTTTTTATTCTTTCATATTCACTATACATTTCCATCTTTGCATATTTAGAAGCTGAACCAAGTCCAACTGCTAGAGGTGTAGGAACCGTTCCAGATCTCATACCTCTTTCTTGACCACCACCATTTATTATAGGCTTAATCCTAACCCTTGGCTTTCTGCACACATATAGAGCCCCTATACCTTTTGGACCATAGATCTTATGGCCAGAGATGCTTAGCAAATCTATATTCATATCTTTCACATCAAGTGCAATTTTGCCAAAAGCTTGAGCAGCATCTGTATGAAAAAATACACCCCTCTCCCTGCACATAGCACCAATCTCCTTCAGAGGCTGTATTACGCCTATTTCATTATTAACAGCCATAATAGAAACAAGTACCGTATCTTTCCTAATTTTAGATTTCAAATCATCAAGGTCTATAAGGCCATATTGATTCACAGAAAGATAAGTAATTTCAAAACCCTCTTGCTGCAGGTATCTAAATGTATCAAGAACGCATTTGTGCTCTGTTGATACGGTAATTAAGTGCTTACCCTTATCTTTATAAAAATTAGCAATACCTTTTATTGCAAGGTTATTGGATTCTGTTGCACCTGAAGTAAATATCATATCCTTAGAATCCGCATTTATTAGGCTCGCTACTTCATCCCTAGCATGCTCCACAGCTTCCTCAGCTTCCCATCCGTAAGCATGGCTCCTAGAATGTGGATTCCCAAACTTTTCAGTGAAGTATGGAAGCATATCATCTAACACCCTCTTATCTAATGGGGTTGTTGCCTGATAATCCATATATATTGCTCTGTTAGTATCCATTTTTGTCATAAATCAATAAAACCTACTATACATTGTCTCCCAAGCGCATATAAACCTATCCGCTTCTTTAATGGTATTAGCCGGAGATAAGCTTATCCTAATTGCGGAATTAGCTATCTTTTCCTCATATCCCATCGCCGCTTGAACATAAGGAGTTCTCATCGCCCCAGATGAACATGCTGAGCCCGCGCTAAGCATTATACCATCCATATCAAAATGGATGAGCTGCGCCTGTGCTGATGCAACCACCATCCCTATAGAGGATGTGTTTGGCAATCTTGGAGAATCTTTTCCAAAGATGATCGCATTACCTTTAGATATTGAAAGGATCTTATTTTCTATATAATCCCTCAACTCACTGGTTTTTGCATACAAACTAATGCTGCGCTGCAGTTCTTCTACAGCTGCTTCAAAACCCCTAATAGCTACTATATTATACGTCCCTGGTCTTAAATTATATTCCTGATTTCCGCCGAACATTATTTGAGATGGCTCTATGCTCTTTTTATATATAAGCGCACCAACCCCAGTAGGACCGCCAAATTTATGTGCTGATATACTAATCATATCAACTTGCGTTTCAGAAAGATCAATTTTAATCCTTCCCATACACTGAATTGCATCCGTATGAAGGTATACTCCATATGCTGAACATATGTTCAGTACTTCGTGAATTGGCTGTAGCACACCAGTTTCATTATTCGCCATCATCACAGAAACAATCGTATTTTTATCACCTATCTTACTAACAGCTTCCTCAAGCTTTGAAAGATCAATTTGCCCATTTTTTAGAACCGGTATACAGCTGATTGCTTTTGGATTATTAAGCACAGAGCTGTGTTCTATACTAGAAGTAAAACATCTATCAAAGGAGCTAATAGCCATATTATTTGCTTCTGTGCCAGAAGATGTAAATATTAACTTATAATCATCTCCAGCATTCAATTTTTTTAATATATTAGCCCTAGCCCTTTCTAGAATTTTTTTAGCTCCCTTGCCAACCATGTGTACGGAAGAGGGATTCAAAGCATTTGGAAGTATTTCTACCATTGTGGCAGCCACTTCAGAAAGTGGTGCTGTGGTGGCATTATTATCAAAATATATTACTTTATCTTGGATTATCCCTTTATAACCAAGGGGATCAAAAAGTTCTGCATGATCTTTTAAACCAGCAATCTCAGATATTCTCAAAGATGAAAGATAGCTAATTATATTGTTTTCTATTCCCTCCCAGATTTTATGAGCTTTGCATACTATACCACCAGGCATACAACCGGCGCCTCTACATCTTGTCATCTCGATCTTTTCACCGGCCGCCCTAATTATATCCAAAACTGTTATATCTCTATTGGTAAAACTATACCCACCACCAGGTCCTTTAAATGAAGACACTATATTTGCTCTTTTTAAATTAGAGAAAATTTTCTCCAAATAGGCAATACCAATCCCCTGACTTTCAGAAATCTTAGAAAGCTGTACTGGCGCATCTAGACCAAGAGAAGCAACCTCAATCATAGACATAACAGCATATCTACCCTTAGTACTCAAAAACACTTTATTTTACCAAACAATCAATCTATACCTACATAAACTCGGTACTATATAATGTGCCGCTCGGAGTGATATCCTAGGATAACCTCCTAAAATAGTCAACTTTTATAAAATTAGTTTTGTTATTTTTATAACAATGAAAACAAAAGACGTAATTATTAACGGACCAGCTGGTAGGATCGAAGGCAGATACCATAAATCCGAAGACTTTAGCCATCCAGTTGCACTAGTTCTGCATCCGCACCCTCAACAAGGCGGAACTATGAACAACAAAGTTGCCTACAGCATGTTCCATTCATTCGCAAAAAAGGGATTTTCCGTACTTAGATTTAATTTTAGAGGCGTTGGAAGATCAGAGGGTGAATTCGATAATGGCGTGGGTGAACTACTTGATGCTGCCATAGCTTTAGATTGGTTGCAATCACAAAACCCTGGCGCGCCTGCATACTGGGTCGCTGGATTTTCCTTTGGAGCTTGGATCGCCCTACAACTCTTAATGAGAAGACCAGAAATAGTAGCATTTATAGTAGCATCACCGCCAGATTATGACTTTAGCTTCCTAACTCCCTGCCCAACTCCAGGCTTTATAATACATGGCACTGATGATGAGGTTGTTTCCGAAGCAACTGTATTTTCCCTATATGAAAGGCTTAGCAAACAAAAAAATTCCTCTATAGAATACTTTCCTATATATGGAGCAAACCATCTTTTTAAAGGTAAGATACCAGAGCTTTCTAATGAGGTTGAGAGATATATATCGGAAAATATGTCTTTACGTACATTACAGGGCGTTCTTAAAAAGGATAGAAGGAGAAGGCAACCAAGCCATCAAGTAACAGAAGATAGTGGTGGTGGTGATGATGGTGGTGATGATGTTTAAATAAGCCTCTCATAAATAGTCAGGCTGTATTTTGTGTAAAATTCAGTTTTGTATTTATTCACAGAATAAAGCGGCTTGTAAATCTCTTGATGTGGCTTAGAATCCATATTTCTGGACTAAGTAGACAAAGCATTTGACAAAATGCTCTAAAATAGTTAGCATCCAATCCCTTGTTTCCTTGGTTCGTTAAATATTGATGACGCAAAACGTTCCTCTTATGCCTAAGGCTACCGCAACCTGGCTTATAAAGAATACCTCTTTAACATTTAAGCAAATTGCTGATTTTTGCGGCTTTCATGTTGCGGAAATTCAGGGTATGGCAGATGGCGAAGTTGCTAGAGGAATAAAGGAGATTAGCCCCATACACAATAATCAGCTCACTTATGAAGAGATTAAAAGATGTGAAGCGGATTCTACTGTTATGCTCAGATTCTCTGATCATGCTACTCGCATGATGGTTAAGGAGAAGAAGAAAAGAAAAACGTCTAAATATGTACCTGTGGCACGTAGACAAGATAAGCCCAATGCGGCGTACTGGCTGCTAAAGAGCCTCCCTCAGATTAGTGTTTTTCAAATAGCAAAGCTTATAGGGTCTACAAAAGCTACGGTTTCATCCATTAAGGATAAAACGTATAAAAATTTCGCATCAATACAAGCAAAGGATCCTGTCCTTTTAGGATTATGCTCTCAAACAGATTTAGATAAGCTAGTTGAGTCTATATCACCACATCATGATAAAGATGACATAAAACAACCTGATTAAGCGCTTAGAGCCATACAGCAAATCAATGTATTAACATCTCTTTTATGCTTGAGATTTGTTAAAGTCTTTACTTGCTGCGAGTGTGTTTATAGACTGGTAGTTTGTTTTTGCTTTTAGTTACATGAGTAGCTTGACGGCCCTGAATACGTATCTTGAGCCACTTAATAGAATATTCCAAGAGGATGGGGTAAATGAAGTATCAATAAATAGACCGCATGAAGCATGGATAGAAAAGAGTGGTGATATATATAGCGAAAAAATACCAGAATTGGATTTTGATCATCTAAAATCACTTGCCCTACTTGTAGCACAATCTACAGAACAAAAAATCAGCGAAGAGACACCACTACTTTCAGCTACATTACCTAACGGGTTTAGGATACAGATAGTTATTCCACCAGCATGCGAGGTAAGAACTATAGGAATATCAATAAGGAAGCCATCTTCAATGAACCTTGATCTTAATGGTTATGAAAAATTGGGCGCATTTGATAGTACTACAATCAAAGAAGAGGTAGATGAAAAAGGTAATGAGCTTGCCACACTACTCAATCAACAAAAAATAAAGGATTTTTTATATAAATCAGTAATTTACAAGAAAAACATAATAATAAGTGGCGGTACGTCTACAGGGAAAACCACATTTACCAACGCAATGCTTAGGGCCATTCCTAGCGATGAGCGTATTATTACTTGCGAAGATGCGAGGGAGATAGTACTAAACGATCATCCTAATAGATTGCATTTATTAGCATCTAAAGGTGGGCAAGGTAGAGCAAATGTCACAACACAAAACCTTATAGAAGCCTGCTTAAGGCTAAGGCCAGATAGAATAATAGTCGGAGAGCTTAGGGGGGCTGAGGCATTTAGCTTTTTAAGGGCTATAAACACAGGGCATCCTGGCTCCATATCAACTCTACATGCAGATACACCAATAATGGCCTTAGAACAACTTAAGCTTATGGTTATGCAGGCCGGCCTTGGTATGCCGCCTGATCAGATTCGTGAATACATACTTAACGTAGTTGATGCCGTTGTACAATTAAAACGTGGAGAAAAGGGGCGTAGATATGTATCAGAGATATATTTTAAAAATACGAATAAAGCCTGATTGTACAGGAGGGGCTTCATTTTTAGCAGATCCAAACCTGATGGCATAAAATGGCCCCCTCCATCTTGGGCCATTTGGGGAAGGGCGAATCCGTGTTGTGGCGCACTTTGATTCGTCTTACCAAGCAAATTGACTCCATTAGCAAAAACATACAAATGGTATTTTTTATCTTGATCTGTCATTACCTTTTAATAAAAAGTATATGTCCGCAATATGTTCTGCCCATATTCCAAACACATTCTCTTCTTTGTCTATAAGCAAAGAAAGCTCATATTCCACACGTAAAAACTCCCAACCTAAAATAGTTATGCCTATATTCGCTGTAGTATTCACCTGAGCACATTTCAGTATACCGAGAAAAGTTTTCTATTTTATAGAAAGTGCAACTGATTGAAGGCTGCGCTGATTATTTTTTTCATATTATAGTTAAAGCGGTATAAAATCATTACATAAACAGTAACTTTTTTAAACTTAACCCAAGCTAATTTAAATAACTATATCTTTTATATAAGAATTCATACATCTACTTCTGTAGTTTTGAGATCTTCAAACCTATAGGACTTAGGTTTGGTTGCATTATAAGTTTCAGGAATGATATAAAAAACTGAAACATAAAGTGCAAAGAGAAGAAAAGGTAATGTAAGGAATGTGCTTAGTTTCAAACAGCCCTCTTCACGTTGTTAAACATAATACGATCATCCATTTTACATACCATAACAAACCCATAAACTAGCACGAAAGCCTCACTCCAGAACACGAAAGCCAGAGCTCAAACTGTAACTTAAAGAATTCCCAGGAAGCGGAATTAAGTAGATTTGTTACATAAGGCAACATTCAAGCTACCTAGTTATCACTTCATAAGGATGGCACTCCATTAATCAGCTATAATATAAACGCATTTTACAAGAAATTTTTACTAAAGCGCCAATATAGCTAAGTCAGTATA
The DNA here is from genome assembly GCF_034470605.1 of Candidatus Cyrtobacter comes. Taxonomy (NCBI): domain Bacteria; kingdom Pseudomonadati; phylum Pseudomonadota; class Alphaproteobacteria; order Rickettsiales; family Candidatus Midichloriaceae; genus Candidatus Cyrtobacter; species Candidatus Cyrtobacter comes. Next base: position 19,556 of record NZ_JARGYT010000006.1, on the reverse strand, counting down.
AAACGTCCTATAAAATAGGAGTTAAGAAGCTAGAGCAATTATTGCGCCATTTTATATATCTTCGCTATAACATTTCTGTTGAAGTAGATAGTTTTACATTTTGATTTAGATTCATTTTAAAGCGCCTATAAAGCCTAGGTACTTTGAATAGATTAAATTTCATCTAATCTTCGGTATAGATATAATGTAGAGCTTGATTTAAGATGTTTTGCTAACTTTCGATTTAGCTTTAGTAAGGAATTTTCTTCGTCACTACAATCTCTATATATTAATGTACATTTTCCTAAATTATTACCTGCATTATCTGTACAAATAAATCGAAATTTATTTACGTTCAAAAATTTTAATTTTGGAATAATGAGTTTAGCATTTACCATTGGCTTTATTAAAGCATCAACTGGTTTCGATATACACCAATTCATACGTATAGTTTGACTATCACTATCAGTATTACCTGGCAATGGCCAAACACTTAACCATATTGGATTAATGTTTCTATTTTTACTCTCCGTAAACGCCATACTGTATGGTAACCGATTTAACTGATCTAATGCTTTATAGTAATCTTTGTCAAAACCATATGTTGGTAAAAATTTTTTACCATAAGACCAGATAAACTTGATACAGGGATATAAAACAGGTATCGCTTTTATAATTGAAGTGATTGAATTAATTAAATTTGAGTCCATAGCTTTTAGTTTGGAAGTATAAATATAATATAGCGACACAATAAAAAGAGGCATGTAAATGAAGTTTAAAAAACTACTTTCCATAACATCCATCACCACAAAAGGCCCATAAATCAGCACGAAAGCCAGAGCTCAAACTATAACTTAAAGAATTCCCAAGAAGCTAAATTAAGTAGATTTGTTACCTAATGCAACATTCAAGCTACCTAGTTATCACCTCATAAGTATGGTATTCTATTAATCAGCTATAATATCAGTATATTTAGCAGAAATTTTTGGGATTGCTAACAAAAGATAGATGGTATTTTAGACTTACCTAATCTATTGAATAGTATAGAGTCGGTATGCCTTGGAGTAGCATTTTTCTGTTAAATCTAGCTAAATAATGCCTTAATAAAGAATGATAAGATTCAACCAAGCAGCCTTTGTAACAAAATATCTTGTTCTTATGATAAATTTAAACAAGATTATTATCAGTTGCTATTACAGCTATTTTATTTGAGGTAAATAGATAATACCGCCTATATTATTATAGCTTATGCTAATTCAGCGTAAATCACTATAGATACGATGTTAAAGAGTCTACTGTAAGTCCCAATCACGCTGAATCATTTCAGATAATGGCTGTGAAAGCATAAAAAAGAACGAGCAGAGAAGATATGATAAGGATCTTTAGAAATTTACCCTACCCTATACTACTGCATAGGGTGTATTCTTGTATCTCAAAAGAAACGGAGAGACAGTAGCAGTAAATAAATTCACTTTTATGGCCATACCTAGTCTATTGCAAATCTCAATCACGCTGAATCATTTCAGATAATGGTTATGAAAGCATAAAAAAGAACGAGCAGAGAAGATATGATAAGGATCTTTAGAAATTTACCCTACCCTATACTACTGCATAGGGTATATTTTTGCGTCTCAAAAAAAAAAAAAACGGAGAGACATTAGCAGTAAATAAATTCACTTTTATGGCCATACTTTGGTTAGCCACCGCATGAAAACAGAATAATTTATACTAGAACAATCTAATAACAAAAATGGAAATATGGTATTTTAAAAAGTATAAAATGCTTGTGGAAAATGATGTAATGTGCACGAAATACACCCCCAAGACTGCATAAAACCTATCACCTAGGTTTATGAGAAAAGCACACAACCCCACAAAGCACCTCAATAGATATAAAGAAGTGCGGAATAAGAAACAACTACAAGCATATTAAAGCAGAATGCTCTAATGTAATAGCTAAAAAACGCCCCCTAAAACAAACTAGGTTCTTTCCTTAATTCTAGCAGCTTTTCCACGTAGATCCCTCAGATAATAAGGCTTGGCTCTTCTAACACGCCCCTTCCTAAGCACCTCTATTGAAATAACTCTAGGCGAATAAAGCATGAATTTTCTTTCAACACCTATGCCATAGGAAATTTTCCTAACTAAGAAACTGGACCCTATACCTCGATTTCTTCTAGCAATACAAACACCTTCAAATCTTTGTACCCTTTCAGAGGCCCCTTCCAATATTTTCACGTGCACCATGAGAGTATCCCCAGACCTAAAATCAGGAATAGGACGATCTGTCATATTTTTTTGCACGTACTTATCCAGCAAATTCATTTTTTTTCTCTAAATATCTTTTCCAAATATCAGGCCGATTTTTCATAGTCTCTTCTTCAGACGCTCTCCTCCTCCAAAGTGCTATACCTTCATGATTTCCACTCGTAAGCTCAGACGGAACCTCCAAACCTCTCCAGACCCTAGGCCTAGTATAATGAGGATGCTCCAACAACCCACCGCCGGAGAACGATTCAGTCTCCGCACTATTAGGATTCCCAAGGCAACCAGGAAGCAATCTTATGCACGAATCCAGAAGCGGAAAAGCGGCAACATCCCCGCAAGAGAGTAAAAAATCACCTAAACTAACCTGTGTGATCTTATACAGTTGTATAACCCTCTCGTCAATACCTTCGAATCTACCACAAATTAAATTTAAACCATTTTTGCTTATAAAATCTTTAGCCATATCTTGATTAAACACCTTTCCTCTAGGAGAAAGGTATATAACTGGATTTCCATTTGGCAAAAAAAAACCCTCTATTGCATTACCTAGAACATCTGCTTTAATTACCATACCATCACCTCCACCGTATGGGGTATCATCAATGCGCGAATGTTTATCTTCTGAATAATCCCTTATACTCTTAGGCTCTATGCTATAAATTCCATTCCTCATAGCCCTACCAGTGACAGAATAATTTAGCGGACCTGGAAATACTTCTGGAAACAATGTAAGAATTCTAACCTGCCACACAAATATTTATTCGCATTAAAAACTTTGAGTATAATAATGTTCTGTTAAATAGATAAGTTTATATACAGCTATACAAACTTATGATCTCAAAAAGAATCGCAGATAGGAAACGAAAGATAAGACCTATCTTTTATTTATAATGTATAGCTATTTTATTTGAGGTAATAGATAATACCGCTTATATTACAACCTATTAGGCAATTCAACTCAAGTAGCTATATAACAACTTAAGCTGCACAGACGCATAAATAATACATGTATGCATACAACTAAAGCGTCATAGAAGAGTATTAATTTTGAAAATACCTTAATTATCATTTGATTAAGCTTAACAAAATTACTTTCCATCTAATCATTTTATACAGTTTTAGCTATATAATACCTATATGCTTTTTAAAAATAACAAAAAACCCCCTTATAATTCTCCCCTCAACAAGTACTTGCTCAGTGGAGGCAATCATCTACCTAATTTGAATTTAGGCTTCAAATCAATATTAAGCAGTACCCAAATACCTCCACTACAATACACACATTGACAAAACAGCCTATTCTTCCCTTAAAGCCACACTATCTCTAATCTTTTTCATATAAAAGCCCGTACCAGCTGGTATTAACCTACCAACTATAACGTTCTCCTTTAAGCCAACCAGATAATCCTTTTTCCCAGCTATCACCGCTTCTATTATAACTCTTGTTGTTTCCTGGAATGATGCTGCAGAGAAGAATGATTCCGTTTGCAATGAAGCTTTAGTAATACCTTGCAATACAGGAGAAACACAAGCCAGCTTTAATCCCTTAGATATCATGACTTTATTTTCCTTTTCTACCTCAAGCTTATTCACATGTTCACCTGCTATAAACGTAGTTGAACCGGCATCTTTAATTTCAACTTTCCTAAGCATCTGACGCAAAATGATCTCTATATGCTTATCACTTATGAAAACACCTTGTAATCTATAAACTTGCTGCACCTCATTAATCATATATGAAGCAAACGCCTGCACCCCCATAACTCTCAATATATCATGAGGCGAAGGACTACCCTCCATCAAAGTATCACCCTTTGAAACACTATCACCTTCAACAACAAGTATCCTACGTCCTCTTGGTATAAAATACTCTACAAAATGCTCAGGATTTTCATTAGATCTTACTATAAGCCTCCTTCTAGATTTATAATCTTTACCAAAGTCAACATATCCATCCATCTCAGCAATAACAGAATGTTCTTTAGGCTGCCTTGCTTCAAAAAGCTCTATTACCCTTGGCAGACCACCTGTTATATCCCTACTTTTTGAGGATTCTTTTGGTATCCTTGCCATAATACTACCAGGAGCCACCTCTTCGCCTTCAGAAACTGTCAATATAGCACTAACAGGCATATAATAATTGGCATCCAAACCATTTGATAACTTTAAAACTTCCCCATTATCATCCACAAGTACTATTTTAGGCCTTAAATCCTTACTTTTTGAAGATTTTTTACCATCTGAAACTACAAGATTAATTATACCAGTAGACTCATCATATACCTCAGAAACCGAAATACCCGGTATTATATCAACAAATTTGATCCTTCCCTGTTTCTCAGAAACTATATTGGTAGAGAATGGATCCCACTCTGCTATTTTATCACCTACTGCTATCTCATTACCATCTTTAACAAAAAGCTTAGACGTATGAGGAATTTTATATCTAGCTTTCTCAACATTGTTTATGTCAAGAATCAAAATCTCACAATTTCTGCTCATAACAACAATACCGCCTTGCGAATCAGTAATTGTATTTGCATGCACAAATTTAACCCTACCTTTATATGATGAAAGGATACTAGATTGTGCAGCAGTCCTTTGCGCAGCACCACCGATATGGAATGTTCTCATCGTAAGCTGAGTACCTGGCTCACCTATAGATTGAGCGGCAACAACTCCAACAGCTTCCCCTAAATTTACAACTTCACCAGTAGCAAGATCACGACCATAACACTTGACACAACATCCATGATCGTTTTCACATGTTATAACAGACCTGACTCTTATTGAATCTATTCCTGCTTCTTCTATAAGCTCTACCTTTTCTTCATCTATCATTTCAGATTCAGAAACTATCACCTTACCGGTAATAGGATTTTTTATTTCATTTACCGCAATCCTTCCAAGGGCCAACTGTGATATTGTGACTATAATTTCTCCCCCCTCTACTACAGGCTGTACAATAAGCCCATTCTTCGTACCACAATCGAAATTTGTCACTATACAATCCTGCGCAACATCAACAAGCTTTCTAGTCAAATAACCAGAGTTAGCAGTCTTAAGCGCAGTATCTGCAAGCCCTTTTCTAGCACCATGTGTTGAGATAAAAAATTCAAGTTCACCAAGCCCCTCCTTAAAGTTTGAAACAATAGGGGTCTCTATAATCTCACCACTAGGCTTCGTCATCAACCCTCTCATACCAGCCACTTGCTTTATTTGAGAAACAGAACCACGCGCACCAGAATCGGCCATCATATAAAGTGAATTCATCTTCTTTATAGAGCTATCTCTACCTTCCCCCCTAATGCTAGTAATCATGTCCACAGCTACCTTATCTGTACATCTAGACCAGGCATCAATAACTTTGTTGTATTTTTCACCACCGGTAATCAAGCCATTCGAATACTGTTTTTCATATTGCTTCACTTCTTCCATACAACGAGAAACATGTTCCTTTTTAGATTCCGGTATTATCATGTCATCCTTACCAACAGAAGGCGCAATCAATGTTGAGTAATCAAAACCCATTTTCATGACTTTATCTGCGAAGATCACAGTATCCTTTTGTCCGCATTTTCTATATACTAGGTCCATTAAATCTGAGACTGACTTCTTAGTCATCAGCTTATTAACAGCATCAAAACCTATTTTTGACGTTTTTGGTACTATATCATAAAGTATCACCCTACCAGGGGTAGTATCTGCAAGCACGTAACTCTCATTACCATCCACATCTATAAACCTACTTCTGCATTTTATTTTTGCATGTAGGGCAACAACACCAGAATATAGAGCATGTTCAATTTCCGATATATCAGAAAATATCATCCCTTCACCATCTTGCCCACTAAATTCTAATGTTAAACAGTATAGACCCAGTACCATATCTTTATTTGGCACAATAACTGGACTACCATTCGCAGGGCTTAATATGTTGTTAGTGGACATCATAAGCACCCTAGCCTCTAACTGAGCCTCTATTGAAAGTGGCACATGCACAGCCATCTGGTCACCGTCAAAGTCTGCATTAAACGCGCCACAAACAAGTGGATGCAGCTGTATTGCCTTACCTTCAATAAGAATTGGCTCAAATGCTTGTATACCTATTCTATGCAAGGTAGGCGCCCTATTTAAAAGCACAGGGTGCTCCTTTATAACTTCATCTAATAAATCCCAAACTTCAGGCCTTCTCATTTCGACCATCTTTTTAGCGGCTCTTAAAGTAGCGGTTATCCCATACATCTCAAGCTTTGAATATACAAACGGCTTGAACAACTCCAAAGCCATTTCTTTAGGCAAACCACACTGGTGCAACTTAAGCTCAGGTCCTACAACAATTACTGATCTTCCAGAATAATCAACCCTTTTCCCGAGGAGATTCTGCCTAAATCTACCCTGCTTACCCTTAAGCATATCAGCAATAGATTTAAACGGCCTTTTATTTGCATTCTTTAAAATTCGGCCCTTTCTACCATTATCAAACAGGGCATCCACCGCCTCTTGAAGCATTCTCTTCTCATTTTTGATTATGATATCAGGCGCTCCAAGATCAATCAGCTTACGTAATCTATTATTCCTATTAACAACCCTCCTATAAAGCTCATTAAGATCAGAAGTTGCAAATCTCCCAGCATCTAACATAACTAAAGGCCTCAAATCAGGAGGCATAACTGGTAGCGCTTCTAGAACAAAATTAGCAGGATCATTACCAGATTCTATGAATTGCTCAATTAGTTTAAGTCTTTTTACAATCTTTTTCTTCTTACTCTCAGATGTAGCCCCTTCAAGCTCAGCCCTTAATTCTATACTAAGCCTCCTTAAATCTAACTCCTGAAGCATTTTTTTTACAACTTCAGCACCAGTTCCAACTTCAAAGGTACCTTCTCCAAGTTGTTCTACAGCACTGTTATATTCGTCTTCACTAATTATTTGCCCATGCATGAATGGAGAGAGCATAGGATCAGTAATAATATATGCTTCAAAATAAAGAATCCTCTCCATATCCTTAAGTTGGATATCTAGCAATATACTAATCCTAGATGGTAGAGACCTTAAAAACCATATATGCACAACAGGGCTCGCAAGCTCTATATGCCCCATCCGCTCTCTGCGAACTTTAGACGTAGTTACCTCAACGCCACATTTTTCACATACAACTCCCCTATATTTAATCTTTTTATATTTTCCACACAAACATTCATAATCTTGCGCAGGACCAAATATTTTAGCACAAAAAAGACCATCATTTTCAGGCCTAATAGTCCTATAATTCAACGTATCAGGCTTAGTAACCTCACCATATGACCATGACCTTATTTGATCTGGGCTTGCCATAGATATAGAGATCGCATCAAAGGATCTCGCAGCGCCATCCAAAAGCTCATATCTATCTTTTAATTTACTGAAATGCTTAACTACACTAGTAAAATCCTGCCTCTCCATAAATATCCAATAAATAATATTAGTGTTTGTTTTCTTGATTAATCATTTGTATATTTAACCCAAGAGATCTTATCTCTTTGATCATCACATTAAATGACTCAGGCGTACCAGATTCAAAGGAAGTATCTCCTCTTACTATAGATTCATATACCCTAACCCTTCCAGCAACATCATCTGATTTCACAGTTAACATCTCTTGCAGTGTAAAGGCAGCACCATACGCCTCAAGCGCCCAGCACTCCATCTCACCCAAACGCTGCCCACCTGAATGAGATTTCCCACCAAGCGGTTGTTGAGTAACCAAGCTATAAGGACCAGTAGATCTAGCATGCATCTTATCATCAACAAGGTGATCTAATTTTAGCATATACATATAGCCAACTGTCACTTTACGAGAAAAATACTGCCCAGTTCTTCCATCGCGCAATAATTCTTGACCACTTGTATCCAACGAAGCCTCCATTAGCATCTTGTTAATATCATGTTCTTTTGCACCATCAAATACCTGAGTTGCAAAAGGAACACCCTTTTCAAATCTCTTAGCAAATTTTACTAATTCTTCATCAGAAAGCGAAGAAACAAACTCTGTTAAAGCTTTTCCGTTAACTAAATCATTGGAATATATCCTCAACAATTTATCTTTAAGCACATCAGAGCTTAATCTCTTCCCTTCTAGCATAAGGGCCATATCAAAAATCTGCTTTCCAAGATTCACAGCCGCCCATCCAAGATGCGTTTCCAATATTTGTCCTATATTCATCCTTGATGGAACACCCAACGGGTTCAGTATTATATCTACAGGCGTGCCATCATCTAAGAACGGCATATCCTCAACTTTTACTATCTTAGATACAACCCCCTTGTTACCATGTCTACCAGCCATCTTATCCCCTGGTTGTAATTGCAATTTCATTGCAATACTCACCTTAACTATCTTCAACGCACCCTGTGGCATATCATCACCACTTTGGATCTTTTCTACCTTTAACCTTAAAAATTCATCTAACTCCTCAACAGAGGATTTATACTTCTCCCTAATAACCGTCATCAAAGTATTAACCTCCTCATCCTCAACTGCCATACTTATAATTGAGCGCAAAGAACAAGACTCCAATAATTCCTCTGTAAGAATTGTACCAACTTTTAGAGTTTTTATATTACAATAAGAGAGCTTTTTACCAATTAAAATGGCTTTTGCACGCTTTAAAGAAAATGTTTCTAAGACAAACTTTTTATCATTTATATCTCTAGTAACCCTTTCTATTTCCTCTCTCTCAACAGATATAGCCCTCTCATCCTTCTCCACGCCCCTTCTCGTGTAAATTTTAACATCTACAACAGTGCCGCTAGCTCCAGGGGGTACTCTAAGAGAAGTATCTTTTACTTCCTTCGCCTTCTCACCAAATATAGCCCTTAAAAGTTTTTCTTCTGGGGTCAATGGGGATTCTGTCTTCGGCGTAACCTTCCCTACAAGAACCTCTCCAGCCTGAACTCTAGAGCCTATATTTACTATACCAACCTCATCTAAGTTCTTCAAAGAATCTTCACTTAAATTTGGAATATCCCTAGTTATTTCTTCTGGGCCCAACCTCGTATCCCTAGCAATCACCTCAAATTCTTTGATATGCAGGGAAGTAAAAGCACCTTCAGCTACAAGTTTTTCAGATATTATAATCGAATCTTCAAAATTATAACCATGCCAAGGCAAAAATGCTACAAGCACATTTTTACCAAGCGCAAGCTCACCATTACTAGTAGAAGCTCCGTCTGCTATAATATCACCCTTCTCTACATAATCACCAACAGAAACAAGTGGGGTCTGATTAATGCACGTCCCCTGATTTGTTTTTATAAATTTATGTAATTGATATATATCAACAGCAGCATCATACTTAGAGACTACTATAATTCTAGTTGCATCAACTTGTTCTACAACCCCAGAATTCCGAGCTACAATCACTGCGCCGGAATCACGGGCTACAACGCGCTCCATTCCAGTACCAACTACAGGAGCTTCGCTCATTAATAATGGAACTGCTTGCCTTTGCATGTTAGAACCCATCAAAGCTCTATTAGCATCATCATTTTCTAAAAACGGTATAAGTGCAGCCGCAACAGAAACCAGCTGCTTAGGAGAAAGATTGATATAATCAACATCTTCTATAAATGCAGTTATACTTTCCCCATTCTTTCTACACCCAAGTGTTTCACCAATAATCTCACCATCAGCAGAGATCTCAACATTAGACTGAGCTATAGTGTATTTCCACTCTTCTATCGCGGAAAGAAAATCTATTTGAGTAGTAACCTTTTTATTAATAACCCTGATATATGGAGATTCCAAAAATCCATATTCATTTATTTTTGCATAAGTTGCTATAGAGTTAATCAAACCCACATTGGGACCTTCAGGTGTTTCTATAGGACATATCCTTCCATAATGCGAAGGATGAACATCCCTGACTTCAAACCCAGCCCTCTCTCTGGTTAAACCACCAGGACCAAGAGCCGAAAGCCTCCGCTTATGAGTTACTTCAGCAAGCGGGTTAGTCTGATCCATAAATTGAGAAAGTGGCGATGTTCCAAAAAATTCCCTAATTACAGACATTAGAACTTTAGAATTTACAAGATCATGCGGCATAACAGCATCAACCTCAACAGAAGACATCCTTTCCATTATCGCCTTCTCCATCCTAACCATCCCTACTCTAAGTTGATTTTCAACCAACTCACCAACAGATCTTACCCTTCTATTTCCAAGGCTATCAATATCATCTATCTCACTGAACCCATCCTTAACTTTTACTAAATGCCTTATAACACCTATAATATCTTCTTTAGATAAAATTGTGAAATCTTCAGGAGAATCTACAGTACCATGCTTATAATTCATCTTCATACGACCCACACCAGAAAGATCATATCTAGCTGAATCAAAAAATGATGCATGAAGCAAATTTCTCGCCGCATCTAGTGAAACAGGCTCACCTGGCCTTACAGATTTATATATTTCACTAAGCGCACCCTCTTCATCTGTAACCTTATCCGCAAGTAATGTATTCCTTATATAAGGAAAAGTTTTATAGTGATCTATATTTAAAATTTTTATGGAGTTTATGCCGATTGCACTGAGCTTCTCGAATGAAGTTTTAGTGAGCTCCTCACCAGCATATACTATTATATCACCGCTATCATTATGAACATCTTCAGCAGAATAAAGCAACAACTCACTATCAAGCGCAACGCTCCTATATTTCCCATCAAATTGCTCGGAAAGTTTTGCAACGGCCCTGGAAGATAATCTAGTACCGGCTTTTATTATGACCTCACCAGTAGAATCCTCTAATACATCACTGTGTATCCTAATCCCTTTAAAATCCTCTGCTCGAAACTCAACTTTCCAAGAAGTGGACGAAGATTTATAGTAAGTATCTGCCGTATAGAATAAACTTAGTATATCCTTACCGCTATAACCTAAAGCCCTGAGTAAGGTTGTAACATGAAGCTTCCTCTTTCTATCTATTCTGAAAAATATTAAGTCCTTAACGTCAAATTCAAAATCCAGCCAAGAGCCTCTATATGGTATTATTCTAGCATAATATAAATACTTGCCAGACGTATTACTTTTACCATCATCTTTATAATAAAAAACCCCAGGAGATCTATGCATTTGAGACACTATAACCCTCTGTGCCCCATTGATGATGAAGGTACCAGAATCAGTCATAAGCGGCATATCAGCCACATAAACTAACTGTTCTTTTATCCCCTTAATTTCTTTAATACCAGCCTCTTCATCATTTTCCCAAACTACAAGCCTCAATACTAATTTTAAAGGCGCAGCATAGCTCATCCCTCTTTGAATACTTTCAGCAATATCATACTTTGGTGACTCTAAAACGTAACCAACGTATTCTATAGAAGCCCTCCCTTCATAATCAGAAATAGGAAAGATAGAGCGAAAAACTTGCTGCAACCCTCTATTTTGTCTGGACTCATACGGAACATCAGGTTGAAGAAAATCTTCATAAGACTTTTTTTGAACATGCATCAAATTTGGTATCTCCACACTAGAAGCAGACCTAGCAAAATCCCTCCTAGGACAAGGTTCAAAATATTTAAAAGACATAGACCAAAAAACAGAAACCAGTAAGATAACTTTTGTAAAATTACGAAAATACCTACTGTTATTTCAGCGCAACCTTTCCACCAGCGGCCTCTAGTTCTTTCTTTATTTTTTCGGCCTCTTCCTTAGAAATAGCTTCTTTTACGATCTTAGGCGCACCTTCTACCAAAGCCTTAGCTTCAGTCAATCCTAAACCAGAAATCACAACTCTAAGAGCTTTTATAACACCAAGTTTTTTACCATCCTCAATACTTGTTAACTCAACATCAAATTCTGTTTTTTCTTGAACAGCAGCAGCTTCAGCAACAGGAGCAGCAGCAACCTGTACAGCAGCACTAACGTTCCATTTCTTTTCAAGATCTGATATCAAAGCAACCATATCTTTTACAGATAAGGAGGATAAATCTTCTGTTATTTTGTTTAGATCAGCCATATCAAAAATTAAATATAAAACGAAATTTTTTAAGAAAGAGAACTAGAATACACACCCAACAACCTCACAAAGGCTGAAGGAACCGCAGACATTCTAGCAAGGAGCTCAGAACGCAAATGAGACACAGACGAAAATCTGGCCAAACTCTCGAGCTCAACATTATCTAAATTATCACTACCCATAGAACAGGATAATATTTCTAATTTACCACTAAATTCCTTTTGAGCCTTTGAAAGCACAGAAAGAATAGATAAAATATCCTCTCCATAAACCAAGGCCGTAGGACCTTTAAGTACATTCAAAAAAGACTCATAAGAAGTATCCTTCAGCGCAACTTTGGCAAGCGTATTCTTAGCAATACGATAAAAACCACCAACAGACTGAAGCTGCCTCCTTATTCCACGTATCTGGGCAGCGTTCAGCGCCCCAGGACGTAAAATAAATACGACAGGCACTGATGAAAAGAGGTCCGAAAGAGAGCGAACAACCTCTTGATTCGAAGCTTTACTCACAATAAAAATTAAAATAAATTAAACAGACAAACTACTTATATCTAAAGGTACGGAAATACCCTGAGAAGATCCTATATAGGCAGACTTTATATAAATTCCTTTCGCTCCAGAAGGCTTAGACGCCAAAATCGCGCTATAAAGCGCCATCACGTTCTTTTTTATAGCATCCACTGAAAAGCTAAGTTTAGCTATCCCAGCATGGACTATCCCAAATTTATCCGCCTTATACTCTACGTAACCAGATTTAACCCTCTTAATCATACCCTCTATATCCATAGAGACAGTACCGAGCTTTGGATTAGGCATCATACCCTTTGGCCCTAAAACCCTACCTAAAGGAGCTAGCTTTACCATTACATCAGGGGTCGCAACACACATATCAAAATTTATATTTCCAGATTTCACACTCTCTATAAGAGCCTCCTCACCAACAATATCTGCACCAGAAGCTTTTGCCCTCTCAAAATTTGCCTCAGTAGTAAAAATCGCAACTTTCACGCTTTTCCCAAGGCCACTTGGCATAGAAACAGAGCCACGCACCATTTGATCAGAATGTTTTGTATCAACACCAAGATTAAACACCATGTCAATAGTCTCGTCAAATTTAGTACAAAATTGCTCCTTATATAGACCTAATAGTAGATCTAAAGCTTCTACTAACCCATAGAGACGACCGGCCTCAACCAATGAAGCCGCCTTATTCAACCTTTTTCCAACTTTACTCACCTTCATTACCTAAAACCCTTATACCCATAGAAGTAGCAGTACCGATAACCATCTTGATAGCAGAATCCAATCTATCTACCAACATATCGCCCATCTTTTTCTTGGCAATCTCTATAATAGAATCCATTGTCACACTACCAACAAACAACCCCTTACCAACCTCCTTACTGCCTTTAGTGATATTAGCAGCCTTTTTTAACATATAGCTCACCGGCGGAAGTTTCATTATAAAAGAAAAACTTCTATCACGGTTGATACTAATTTCAACAGGTATCGGGGTACCAACCTCCTCATCCTTAGTTTGTTCATTAAACCTCTTACAGAACTCAACTATGTTTATTCCTTTAGGACCAAGAGCAGAACCTATAGGGGGGGCTGGATTAGCTTGGCGCGCAGGAATCTGGAGCTTTACTACCGAAGCCTCATTTCTCTTTTTCATAACAAATATAAAAATAAAAAATCAAACCTTTTTTACTGGACACACTTGCCAAAACTCAAGCTCAACCGGAATCTCTCTACCAAGTATCGAAACAAATACCTTCATTTTCTTTTTATCAGAATAAATCTTAGAAATCTGACCTGTAAAGCTCTCAAATGGACCATCTTTAACCAAAACAATCTGCCCCTCTTCATAAGAAGAAGACCCAGATTCAGATTTGGAACTCTGTATATTTAAAAATACCTTTTTAACCTCACTTTCAGAAACCATAACAGGCCTCTTAGAGGAACCTAGCATCCTAGAAGCGATCGGAACACTCTTTATAACAGATAAAGTCGCATCATTAAGAACCATATTAACGAATATATAACCTGGCATAAATTTCTTACCAACCCCCTTTCCGGAAGAATCAACCGGGGAAACGAAATCTATAAAGCTAGAAGACAAACCACGCTTGGCAGCCTCAACCTTTATACCCTCTATCAACCTATCCTCACGACCAGAGGTGGAATTTATTATGTACCAACGAGCAGACAAAACTATAAACCCTTAAGACCAAGAAACAAATTTATCAACCAATACGACGCTGTATCAGAGAGGAAGAAAACCAAACCCGAAATACCAACCAAAATGGCTACAAACACCGAGGAAATAGCAACTTCCCGAGGAGTCGGCCAAGAGACAAGTTCAGCCTCATGCTTAACCTCCTTCAAAAACTTAAGCCACTTCATTAGAATGCCCGAAGAAAAACAAGAAGAGCGCATGATAATACTAAGCGCCCCAATGTCAAGTACCGCAAATTGCTTCACAAGCTTAATTTCCAGAAAATCTCACAAATAACGCCAACATACCTAATATAAAAACTATAAATATAATGATGCGCAAAACAGCTAGACTTGATACGCGAAAATACCAAAGACCGCAATACCCAACAATAACTTTAATTAGGTATTTGGTATATATTTAGCAAAATGTTACATAAAATTATTATGCATAAATTCTGAACCAATCACAAAAGAGTAAAACCACCCAAAATCAATTAATTCTTGATGCACCAAAATATCCATCTCGAACAAAGCATGATTCCAGCAAACTATACCATTAAAACCCTCAAGCGCTTTTACAGCTTAGACAAAAGAACCCGAAACATTCTTTATTTATAAGAACTACAAACTTACCCCCTAATCAGCAAGGGCCATGTCATATTTTGCATTATACCAAGCTCCTCATGACTTGCTAATCGAATCCAATTTTGCATTTTCAACAAATCTAACTAGATGATCTACAATCCCATAAGCACTAGCAACATCTATTGCAGAGCAGCATATTACTGTACAATTAGCTACAGATCTAATTTCCGCTATCTTAAGCTCAAGCTCGGCAGATGAGATAGAATCCATCTTATTAAGCAATATAAGCTCCGGTTTTCTCAACAGCTCCTCATTGTATAAATGCATTTCATTTCTCACAACTTTATAATTTGTAACAACATCCTGTGATGAATCTATTATATGTAATAACAACCTACATCTCTCCACATGTTTTAAAAATCTATGCCCCAAACCTACTCCGGCACTAGCCTTTTCTATTAACCCCGGAAGATCTGCAATAACCAATTCTTCATATCCAACTTTTAAAACACCAAGATGCGGTACCAGAGTTGTAAATGGATAATTTCCAATTTTTGTCTTAGATCTAGTAATCGCAGAAAGTAGCGTAGATTTACCAGCATTTGGCAAACCAAGTAATCCAATATCAGAAAATAGCTTAAGCTTTAAGAGCAATTCCATTTCTTGACCAAGCCAGCCTTTTGTACAAGTTGATGGAGCTCTATCAGTAGAGCTCTTAAATCTAATATTACCCAAACCACCACCACCACCTTTTGCAATAACAACAGCATCATCTGGAGCGCACATATCCACCAGCATAACATCTTCATCTGCAGTAAAGATTTGGGTGTTTATCGGAACATCCACAAAGAGCGCTTTTCCAGCAGCACCAAATCTAGCTTTTCTAGAGCCACTAAAGCCATCTTCGGCTTTAAATTGCCTCTTATATCGGAATTCGCTTAATGTATTTAACCCATCCTTAACTCTTAATATAACATCTCCACCTCTACCACCATCTCCACCATCAGGGCCACCAAACTCCACATACTTCTCCCTCCTAAAACTACAAGCTCCACGACCACCATCCCCGGCTTTAACGTATATCCTGGCCTCATCCAGAAAATCCATAAAAAATACATAGATAAATTTATGTAGGCAATTATATCAGCAGTTCTTTTCTATGTATATCATCGAATCTAATAGCTTCTTTACCTGGTACTTATCAACAGTCTTTGTACCATTTTTCATATGGATCTCTACGTTTAGAGATCCCTCCAAAGCGGAACTTTCATAAATTATATCGTTTAGTATTGCCTTATCCTGCATAGAGCTAAAAGTGTTTGCACCACGCAATTTTGGCCTTAGCTTATGCTTGATCTTACCTACATGCACAAAAACATCACCAACCTCCCCAAAAAGAACATCTTCAGAAAGGTTTACACTCAGCGAAAAACACCCATCTTCTATATAGGAAAGAGCTAGTAATGAAGTCAAGTAACCATCAGCTTTATCCAAAAAAGGCTTAGATACAGTATGACACGCACCAACTTTCCCATCACGAAAAGTAATAAGAACATCCCAATTTTCAAAACTCTTCGCCTTAAAGAACTCCTCAGAATACGAGTAAGAGGAAAGAAGAAAAGCAAAGATTAGAAAAGACAAAATTTTCCACATTTACCAGAAAGCTTTGTAAATTTACAACATCAAATTACACCTATTTCTTTTACTTTGCCATATTTTTTTGATATATAGGCCTATGGTAAAATTAATGTTTTGTAGATGCGCTCATTACCAACACTTGTGGCGGCCCTTATTTTTCTACCTTATTTGGGCCTTTCTTTGGAAACCACCGCTAAACAGGCCTTTTTGATGGAAGAGAGCACTTCCACAGAGATCTTTAACAAAAATGGTGATGAGAAAATGGCACCATCATCTATGAGCAAATTAATGACATTATATTTGACTTTTAAGAACCTCAAAGATGGCCGCATCAAACTTACAGATGAGTATATTGTAAGCAAAAAGGCCTGGGCAATGGGTGGATCAAGAATGTTTTTAGAAGAGGGGAAAAGGGTCAATGTTAATGATCTTATCCGAGGTATTATTGTTGATTCTGGAAACGATGCAAGCGTTTCTATTGCCGAGCTTATTTCTGGATCTGAGGATGAATTCGTATCAGAGATGAATATCTTAGCAACTAAGATAGGGCTTACTGGATCATATTTTAAGAACGCAAGTGGCTGGCCTGATAAAGAGCACTTAATGACAGCTAGAGATTTAGCTATATTAGCAAGAGCAATAATTAAAGATTATCCCGAATATTACCATTACTTCTCGGAAAAAGAGTTTAAATATAATAATATTACCCAGCAAAATCGTAATAACTTATTAGGCAAATTTGGTGTTGATGGCCTTAAGACAGGAACAACAGATACTGGTGGCTTTGGCGTGACTTTAAGTGCTAAAAAGAATGATGTTAGGGTAATTGCTGTTATTAACGGCCTCAAGACAACGCGCGAAAGGGAGCAAGAGGGAGCCAAGCTTATTTCTTTTGCCCTTAATAATTTCAAAAATCTTAAATTAATTTCTAAAGATTATATAATGACAAAATTAGCCATATGGTATGGCAAAGAGGGTAATGTACCAGTCACAGTACAGGAAGATGTAGGTGTTTTTGTGAAAAATCACATAAATAGCCAAGATATAAAAATATTATTTGCACATGAATCTGTAATAAGCGCACCAATTGCAAAAGGCCAAGTTCTTGGTTCATTTATAATAAATTTAGATGGAAAAAATCTGAGGACAGTTCCCGCTATCGCACAAAAAGATATAGACGAAACATCAATTGTTGGAAAATTCGCGCAAAATGTGAACAAATTATTAGTAGATGGCAAAAATCAATAAATGGGTTACTAGAAGAGAAAAAGATCCATATATCGCACGCTCTAATGTTGATGGCTACAGATGCAGATCCGCATATAAGCTACTAGAAATAAACCAAAAATTTCATATCTTTAAAAAAGAACGAAGACAAATTATCTTAGATGTTGGATGCGCGCCAGGTGGTTGGTTGCAGGTTCTAAAATCTCATTCATGTAGTGGCTCAACTATAATAGGAGTAGATTTAAAGGAAACTAAGCTTGAAGGCGTTAAGATTATTTGTGGAAACTTCCTTTCTGATGAAATAAGAAAAAGTCTGTGTGAGGCAAGTGGCGGCTCGAAGTTTGATGTTGCATTAAGTGATATGGCCACAAATTCAACTGGAGATGCAAAAATAGATCAATTAAGAAATTTTGAACTAGTAGATTCTTTTATAGATTTTGCACTCTTATATCTAACACAATGTGGCCATCTAATCGCAAAAATCATGTGCGGAGAAGGTGATAAGACCTTGCTTGATAAGACAAGAGCTCATTTTAGAGAGGTAAAAATTTATAAGCCAAATTCAAGTTACAAAGATTCTGCAGAAAAGTATTTGGTGGCCATTTCAAAAATTAAATAATATGTACACACCACTTTTATCCGATTAAACAAATGCTGGACGTTTTATATATAGCCTTACTTTCATATATTTGTGGCTCCATACCATCTGGTCTGATATTAGGGCTTGTACTAAACAAAGGAGATATTAGAAATAGTGGATCTGGTAATATAGGGGCAACAAATGCAGTACGAGTAGGTGGAAAATTCTTTGGGTTACTAGTTTTTATATTAGATTTTTTAAAAGCCTTTATCCCAACATCCATAGTAGCATATTATTACAAAGATAGCTTTTACACATCTATATCAGCATTATCCATTATAGGGCACATTTTTCCAATTTGGTTAAAATTTAAAGGCGGCAAAGGAGTGGCTACTTCATTTGGTTATATTGCAGCTATTAATTTTTATATATTTTTACTAACACTATCAATATGGGTAGCAATCTTTCTAAAAACTAGAATATCATCCATTGCCTCGCTGCTAAGCATTATCTCACCTGTTATTATTTCGCTATTTTATGAAGATATGTACATATTTACTTCTTGCATATCTATTGCAGCCTTAGTATATTGCAAGCATATTTCAAACATTATGCGCTTGACTAGTGGGAAGGAGTGGCGCTTTTGAGTATGGGAGTGTGTGTTTGGGCGTGTAGGGCTTCTTGCTACTTGCGCCCTTTCATTTTTTATGAGTTTTGAATTACCGCTAGATAGATCATAGTAGAGTCTCGGATATACAGATGCTTCACCCACAATTCTAACATATTAAAAATATTAATTTACTGTTCATGAATGACTTCATATTTCTATATGTATTCAGAAAGCGGATATTTATCCCTTATATTAAAATCGCATTAATGATCATAAAGTTTTAGGACATTCTATTATTTTGCCTATGGTTTCTAAATATGAAACTATAGGCACTGTTAACAAAGGTTGTATTTAATAGATGCTAAAGCTATAAAGGCAAGGAAAGAGAGATCGGATTTCTCAAATCGTAATGCTAAGCGTCGATTTTCTTTGAGTTTAGCGAA
>NZ_JARGYT010000005.1:0-27639 GCF_034470605.1 Candidatus Cyrtobacter comes | reverse complement strand
TGAAGTTCTATAAAACGTAGCTTTTTTAACACCGATTAATCAACTTCTCTCCTTCTAATTCCTTTCATTTTACTCTCTTTTCAGACTTACTATATCTTACACTTCTGCTCAATACCATAACAGTGTCGCAAGAGGTCTAATGAATATTCAAATAATACACAGATGGAATAACTGTGTAAAAGGAAGCTGAGAGCAAATTATATATTTCTATTTTAGAAAGCTATATACATATATTCAAAAAAAGACTGGCAAAATTGGCTTGATAAGAATAGAGATAAGATTGTTGCACATTATAGCTAAAGCGTTATTAAATAGCATTAACCTTGCAAATACTTTAATGATCATTAGTTTAAGTTTAAGTTTAAGTTTAAGTTTAATAAAATTACTTTTTATGTAATAATTTTATACTGCTTCAGCATTATATAGAAAATAGATCCGCTGGATCTGCAAACGAACTACAAGTAAAGCATCATAATATCAGAATTATAGCTACAGATGGCAATTACAGTTATAACAAAATAATACCAAAGAGAATTAAGCATATATAATGATTTAAGCTGAACTAGCATAGGCGCGATATTATTACATGTTCATCTACGCCGCCTCAAATAAAACAGCTATTAGTAGATAAAGCTGCTTGATAGAAGCTAAAAACTCGAATCTAAGGAACATGCCTAGCTCGATTAACTAAAAACCCTTCTTCTAAACGCCACACGAATGTTTCTATGTGGAGATTTAGGATTCAGCGGCCATCTGACAATGAGATCTAGTAACCCTTAATTTTAGTTTCACACGAGGCTTTAACCCTAGCGTGTGAATCACTACCAGCTCAGAAAGGCGCAAGCAATGATTCACAACCCATTATTAAGAGGGTATTTATTTAAGATTTGACTGGCATAAATCAATTAAGGCGCCCTACTTTTCTTACTAGCAGGCTCTTCTTCTTTAGAGCTGTCTTGACGACTTAGTACTCTTTTTAATGAAGGTTGCCCATCTGGTCTTACCTTTTTTACAAAAGTTGAACCGGGTTTCTCTTGAGAATCACGCGGCTCTTCAGTACCTGTAACACC
The DNA here is from genome assembly GCF_034470605.1 of Candidatus Cyrtobacter comes. NCBI lineage: Bacteria > Pseudomonadati > Pseudomonadota > Alphaproteobacteria > Rickettsiales > Candidatus Midichloriaceae > Candidatus Cyrtobacter > Candidatus Cyrtobacter comes. The sequence goes on along the minus strand of NZ_JARGYT010000005.1, from coordinate 26,569 downwards.
AAGTGGAGCGAATCTTGGATCATGGCTTGAGCATTGTATTGCCGCTGCTGCTGCTGGTGCCGCTGCTAGGAACTGCTCTTGTATATGTTGCATATCATTATCTTCATTATATTCTATTTGTGATATCGTCCTAAATGGGTCTTGGTTTCTTGATTTCTGTGCATCATCTCTTTCTTGCTTGTGTAAATCATCTGAATTACCATGAGGTATATTAAGATCATCACCCTTTAATGTCTCTCTAAAATCTTCTAGAATCTTCCTTAACTCTTCAGCAGATTTAGCCCCGTAAGCACGACCTATGAAATTAATTAATTTATCAATAGAAGATTTAAACTCTTTCATTATGCATATGTCGTTTTGGTCTCTAACTGCAGATTTGAGATTATCTGCCAACTCAATAATTTCAGCTCCAATATTCAATGTAACGCCATTTATATTGACCATATAGTCATTAAGCTCGTTTTTGATATTCGATATAACTTCATCAAACATCCTAAAAAATTCATCTTTTGGTAGTACATTCATCTGCAAACGTATTAAGTTTATAGAGCTCATAATCATTAAAAATATAGCGTCAGCATTTTTTTTTCGCGTTACTGATTCAACAACATCTTCTATCCCAGATTGTATTTCGTCAATATCTATTTTTAATGTAAATGAAATAACATCACGAAATATATCTAAATCACTAGCTATACGATTTGCTAATTTAGATACATTATCTAGTACGGTAGTAATTTTGGAAATTGCACCCTCCATACTATACATATCCATCTTAGATATGCCATCAATATCCGGTTGAAGATTTTTTAATAAATTATCCAATTCAATAAGCCGCTCATTCATAGTAGCATCAAGAAACTCAATATATTTTGTTATTTGAGATTTTCTTTCTATAATTCTGCTCGATTCTTTACGGTTATTAAGATCCTCAAGACCACTTTGTAATTCAGGTCTTACTTTATCTATTAATAATTCATTAACTGCTTGGTGATATTGCACAAATTGAGACATGAATTGTTCTATTAAATTAGAAATTTTTTGTACCTGTAATTTACTGGCAAAATTATACTCTCTTTGTTCAAAAAAAGTTCCTAATTTTTCTGCATATACTACACCCTCACTTCTATCGTAGTATGTTGTGTACATATTATAATAGAGCACCAGCATTGCCGCGCATAATCTGTTAAAATCCACCTCTGAATTAATATGCCCCTCCCTAATCAATTTTTTTATATTATCCTGCATAACTGTAAGTGGTGTTATATTTATCTCTATCCCCTCAATGATATTGACATGATCATCTATTAATCTGTTGGCAAGATTAAAAATATCTTTTTCCATTTTGATCTTCTCTTCTTTCATCCTCTCCTCTACTGTTTCCGTAATTTTTTTCTCCAAATCATGGCCAGTAGCACTATTTTGCAACATCAGTGTCCTAACCTCGGATCTTATCTCTTCTTCTCGTTTTTTAAAAGCCACTTGGAATTTCTCTCCATTTTTATTAAGCTGATCAAGCATTTTGGCTCTAATAAAGCTTAGCGCCTGGCTTCTAGCAATTAATTCCTTAACCCGATCTTCTTTTGTAGTACAAAATGGCGTCAAGATTGAAGTTATAGTAGATGATATAGACCCACCACTTCTGGTATTATCTTTTTCTAAACCATACACATAAACACCTTTTGGTAATTGCTCTGGATCCATTTTACTAAAGTATCCTGATAAACACATTCTCTCATGCTCTTCTAACAAACTCCAAAATTTATCAAACATCAATTCACGAAATAAGTCAGTTGTAATACCAAGATTATCTAAATATTCGATCTGTCGATCTTTTACGTATATCTGATCAGGAGAAAACACATATTTTCCCCCTATGCTTGGTATATAAGCTACTGCGGATATAATATTGCGCATAAAGCCTTCAAGACAAAAAACTTTGTTATCATTCTTCTCTCTTGTAGCCATTATTATTCCCTCAAATGCATTCTTCTTTTCTTCAGCAGTGCATTTTGTATCTATAGTGTGATAAAGCAATGCTAAAAGTGTACGGCCGCTATATTCTATTCCATCATAAGTTACTTTATAGTTGATTACTTCTGAACCTCTAAGTCTTCTCATACCAGCTTCGGTATGTGTTATTTTTAGCATTTCTGCGGCTCTATTTTTTTCCAATTTTTCAATTTTTTCTGCATCAGAATCTTGATTAGTGACAAGACCGCTTTCCATAAGCTCTTTTCGCTCTTTTTCATCAATTTTACCGCAACTTAATAAAGTTATCCAGTGATCTATCTTCTTAATATGAGCTTCATATTCTCGGCCCATGTGACCAGCAACTTCCTCTAAAACCTTTTCAAATACTTTATACTTCTGATCAACATCAAATGTCTTTAGATTTATACCACTCTCTTGAAGACACTGAAGCATTCCTTGCACGCTGCTACGAACTGCATGGGTTACCTCCGTATAATGTACAGATTGCGTGCCTTCATGAATACCTTCCTGAAATTTGCGTCTAGCATCTTCGGCAATTAGCGGTGGCACACCATATGCATCGAGCCGCCCCAATATCTTAATCTCATTTGGACAGTTTTCGTCAAAAAACTCTCTTAAATTTGTGACCTTATTATCAAAGGAAATGTTAACACATGCAAAATTCATTTTCCCATCTTTATTGATTTTAGGGTCATCCTTGAGAATCCTCGTAATAATAGCACACATTGAGTTATATCTATTCTCGCATACAATGAAGCGTGCATTAGCGACCCTAATGGCACTTTGATCATTAGTCCTCATTGCCTCGTCTAGTGCAACCATTGCGTCATTGTATGCTTTGCGCGCAATTTTCGTTTCTTCACATGCACAAAATAGCGGAGTTTTCTTCTCATTATTAAGCTGATTAAGATCTGCAGAATTAGACATAAGAAATTCTAAAGCGGCTAATGCTCCATTCTTCACGGCAATATGTAGTGGTGTATCACCATCTGAATTTTTTTCATTTAGCTTCTTTTTATCTGTACTACCATCAAATGGATGGATAAGCATAAATCTATTAAAGTTATTAAGGCACGCTCCTATGTGCAAGAAATTATCACCATTTGGAAGTTCCTCACCAAGCTTACCACCTTTGCTCCGAATTAGCATAATAGTATTATCACTACATCCACTTACTAATGCCTCATGTAGTAAAGTACGTTTAGATTTTGGGTTAACTGAGTTAGGATCTTCGCCGTTTTCTAATGCAAATTTTAAGATTGCTTCTCTAGTTGGGCTCTCTACCGCAATTTGTGCAATTGTGCTACCAGCAACAGTTACTGGGTCATTTATTTTAAATATTCCATTTTCAATAAAAAGCTTGAGTGTCTTTGTAAAATCTGCAACTGAGATTTGATTAGGGACCTTATCATCAATTCGTTGTAAGAGGATAGTTATTTCTGAGTCTACATTAGGCTTGACAGATATAATTGGTTTAGTATCACAATTCACAAGCATCTCTATAAATTCCAGATTACCACTGCGCACCGCTACATTAAAGCATTCTCTTATGAATGATGCTAATGCTTCAGTATTACCATTAAGCTTCCTTTGCTCATATAAGAAAATTTTCTTGCTAATAGAGTTCCCATTATTTCTCATGATCGCAAAGTATAGGCATGTATTTGTTACTTTACCAGTTTTTAACAAGTATTCTGCTAACTCGATATTAGATTTCTGTATTGCTAAACATAGAGTGGTTCCCACACCCCAACCAGGCATAGAAAATACATCTTGATTAACTTTGACTACATCAATAGGTACTGCTAATTTATTCATATCAGCCCCAAGCTCTATAAGCTTTTTAACAAAATCTACACTTGCATCACATGATGCTGCAAACTGCAAAGCAGTTAAGCTGCATGTGATGTCTTTAGCAATTTTCGTAGAAATAACTACAGTATTGATATCAAAACCAATCCCAATAAGCTTCTGCACAATTTGGATATCTTGATGTTGGATTGCATAACGCATATAATGAGCGCGCACATCAATATTTTTAGGAAAGCGCTCCAATAAGAGATCTAATACCTCTTTATTTTTTGCAATGCTGGCAATATGCCGAAGCACTTGCTCACCATAATACTTGATAATTAAGCTTATAGCTTGCTTGTCTTTCAGTGTATTGGTAAGATACTCTATAAATTGCACTTCTTCATCATTGATCTTCAATTTAAATACTAGATCCAATTTAGATCCGTGAGCCTTTACCTCCTCCATAATTACATTTAACATATCGGCGATAGCGGCAGGTTCTTGCGCTGCATAATGCATAAATTCTCCAACATTAATTACAGAGCCAGCCTGATAATTGCTGAGCGATTTCTTTACTAAAAATCTAAAAAAGGTTGTAAAATTCTTATCCTTAATTGCCTGCAACAATGGGTTTTGTGCCGTTTCAATATGTTGAAAAACCGCTAAATCTTGCTGTTTTTGCGCCATATTTGGTGCATCTACAGTTGTCAAAAATGGAAAGCTCACAACTCCAAAGATAGGATTAAGAATACTTAAATCACTAATACCAAATTTTGAAGCAGTACAAATCGAGCCTATAAATTGATATAATATATTGTTATGATTTGAAATATCGTTCTGATCATATTTTTCGATAATTTTTTCTATTAATTCTTGGGATTGCAAAAAGACAGCTATATCCATGATCATTCTCAGAGTATCACATATTGAATACACTTCACTCTTGAGCCTGGAGGTGTGACCGTATTTATAGTCTCCCAACACCACTTGATTTAATACCTTATTACCGTATTTCTCTTTGTATTGGTAGATTACCTGCATTTCTCTTACTAATTTTTCCAAATCATTTTGATCTAAAAAATCAATAAATCTTTTACAGATTTGGTCCTTCATACTATTGATTCGCTCCTTATTATCATTGAGTGACTGGGCATCTTGAGCACTATCAATTAAAACTCTATCTATCTTATGGATCTTTTCTATAATTTCATAAAATGAAATTATGTCTTTTGTATTTTGAAACTCTATCAGATATAACTTTTTTTCCAGCTCTCTAACGAATTTTATATGCTGGGAGGTTAGCATATTGAGCTCATCTGCCACCTTAATTAAAGCATATAACTCCTCTGCATTATTTATACGACCTATAGAGTTAATCGCAATTTGTAAGAACCTTTCTTTCGCCTCCGTAGAATCAACATGATTCAATATCTTTATAGTACTCAAACAACTATATTCACCACGACTTGCAAAATCATAAACACGCTCCATAGCGTGCATTATTTCTTTTTCATATCTATTATCTAAAAACACATGATAATAACCAGGTACTGTGTTTTTATATGACACACATTTCTCAAAAATCTGATATAACAACCCTGGGTCAGTTATTGTTGTGGCTCTATTAAATAACCATAGAATAGCTTTGTCATATTTGCCTGATTTGTCTAAATCTTTGTTATTTTTATAAAGTTCCAACACTTCCAGTAATGGTATGATATCATTATCATTTATAGGCTCGTTACCATCCATATATCGCCCCAGAAGTTCATTTGTTCTACTTACTAAAGATCCAACCAACGCATGCTCGTTTATGAGCCTAGTATTCAGCTTCATTAATATACTTGGGTCAGATTTATTAATTGATTCTTTTAACTTTTCAATAACTACTGGCTCTACTTTTTTTATCTTATCCCTAAACTCCCTCATAGCATTCCTGGTACAATTATCTAAATTACGCTGAGATTCTAGCTTTAAAAAATCTAATACATCTAGTAATAACATTGGGTCATTAACTTTTTGCAATAACAACTCAAATATCTTAAAATCTAATTCTTTTTTGCACTTTGCTTTGACGATCTTGATAAGTTCTTTATGATTAGGATTAGCCCCTAACTCAAATAATGCTGCAACAATTTTTATAGTAAATTCTTCTTGATTACTCATATTTTCTAGTATATTCATCAGCGCAGAGTTGGCGCCATTATCTAGTGTTTCGCCTACATTAGCACCAGCTTCACCTAAAAACTCTGTCAACATAGGTCCGCTAATCAACATTAGCTCATTTAGAGATACCATCTGTCCATTTACATTTATTATTCTCCCCCCATCTCTCACATCAATACACCTATCATCTCCTACAAAAAGTTTTCTAGCTAATTCCTCTGCTTTTTTTGCTTGTTGCTCATTAAGCATACCAAATGACTCGTAGCGATCGCTCATTGAAAGCATTATACTACTAGCAACTTGTTTACCCTGCTGCTCAAAAACCTTATTGTTATTCAAGCTTCGAAGTAGCAAAAAACATGCCTTTATGAAATCATTTGCTCTGATTATATCATCTTCTACCCCGCGCACACTCAACCAAACTGTTGACTTAATATAAGCTTGTGGTCCAAACTTAGACAACATTTCTATATCTTCTTTTGGTGATACTTTACCACTGGTTAATAAATCCATAGCCATATCATAATTTTTACATCCCACGGCACATATAAAGATCGCCCTATCATCCAACTTATTGCTAGCCTTTATCTTTTCAAGAAGGCTATTATTAGCTTTGAGAACTGCAAATTGTAATAAAGTGACAGTCTGATCTTCATATGTAAACTTCTGTGTATGATTAATTTCACAATTCCTCCACTCAAAAAGCTCCTCCCATTCATTAACTCCTTTCTCAAAAATAACAGAGAATGGTGTTCTTTGACTATTGTCATAGGAATATTCACGATTTACAATGAGAGGGCAATATTTTATTAATAGCTTTAAAACTGAAATATTCTCATTAAGTATAGCCAAACCGATTAGAGGGACATTTCTCTTATTGTTTCCCTTAGTATATTGAGCATTATTTTTCGTAACAATATCCATTATTTCACCTGCATTCATAGTACTAAGAATGCCTTCTAATAATTTATGCTTGTCATTATTCACAATACACTCTTTAATTTTCTTAATTTTTGTCTCTAAAGATAGCCCTTGCCCATCTTCCATTGCACTAGCTTTTCTTTTTGGCATAAAACTAATTCCTTCATATAAAACAACATATTGATGCTATAACTATTCGAATAGTAAAACAATCTAAAGTTGTATACCAGATAGAGGTGTAGAGATTTTTAAATTATCACTTTAATCAAGTAGAATATGAGTATAAGTGATATCTGATCTTGAAATTAATATACAAGGTCAAGTATCTATAAGCAGCATTGCAGTGGATTGCAGACAGCTTATCATTACACAGCACAAAAATGATAAAAAATTGAAGAAACTGTTGCTAAATTACATAAACAAAGTACTTTTATTCCAGTGTTGCAAGATTGTATTGGCTTGTTGGATAAGCTTAAAGTTGCAAATCAAACTGATTAATTAAAGCTTTGCAGGATCAATTATTCTTTCTACCAGTTCTTCATCGTCATAATACTTGATTTTTTTAGATACAATAGGCTGTTCTTTATCTAGTAAAATTATTTGTGAGTCTTGGGACAGGCTCATAATTTGTTGCCACGATAGTAATTCTTTGCCTTCATTTTTATCTATACATAAAGAAGATATGTATTCTGCTGTTTTAGGATCATTGGACGCAAAAAACACTTTAAAGTGACAATCAGCAATAATACTAGATGATCCCATTTTCCCATAAAGCTCTTCAATTTGCTGAATATCCGAAGAAATAGTGAGTAATCTTACCTTATAACCCCTAAAATATGCGAATGCATATTTATTCAACTTACCTAAGGTACAAAATTCATCTAATATAATAGTAACACCGCCGTTTTCTTCTAAAAACCCAAGAGATTCTGCGGATTTCACTAATCTTTCAAAGGCATGATTGTAAAATAAACGCATTAGAGGTTTTAGTCTGTCTATATAAGTAGGGCTTAAGCCAACATATATTGTTATTTTGCTATTTTTTAATGACGCAATATCAAAATCTGATTCAGAAGTTGCATAATCTACAAAAGGATTTGTCCATAAATATAATGATGCCCTTAAATGTTCAATTGCATCTTTTTTTGTTTCTTGAGATTGACTTAAAAATCCAGTAAGTATTTCAGCGCAATATTTATTATTTGATACATCAATTTTTTTAAGGCCATCAGATAATTCTTGTTCTAAGTTACCATTAATCATCTTAGCAATTGCACCTATTGTTTTTTTTGCATCAGTAGCTACGAGATACAGCGCTAAACCCACAAATAAAATTTTACTAGTTTCACTAGCATCAATTAACAAATCAGCTATCTTTTGAAGATCATTTATTCGTTTTTTTATATCCTCACTAATAAAATCAAGCGGGTTATACCTGTGTGTTTTGTATTCCAAACTTAGCGGGCTAAAAACAAAAATCTTATGCCCAATAGATTCCCTGTATCCACTTGTAAGTTTGTAGTTTTCTAATTTTATATCATGAACAATACATGATTCCTCTAATGTTAAGAGGGTAGGAAGTACAAATGCCACACCTTTCCCCGAACCATGTGGCGCTAACAATAGAATATGTTGATACCCTTTTGCTTTATATACTATTCCATCTTTACCTTTGCCAAGTGTTATTGAATTTGCGTAGGGCATTTTAACGTATGTTAATGAAAAAAAGATACTATTTCAGAGTACAAATAATTCTTTACAATGATCAAGAATATTTCAATCAAGAATTAGCCTGACTATTAAAAGTACCAAATTCTCATTATTTTTCAATGAGTTCATTAAACTTTCTTGTTTTTATTGTTCAATAATTTCCCAAAGGATCACTTGATTATGGAATGTTTTGAATCCTTCAAAAAGCCCTTTATCTAAAATTTTACCCAGCTACTCTAACATAAAATTCTCTCTAAAATAAATTCACATCTTTGCTAAGCTCTTTTGGCAGCCCAAAGAGCTCAAAACTATTGTATACCCTAAAATGTTTACCAGGCATGAAGACGAATCGCCTAACTTGATTTAAATTATCAATTTGGCACCTTCTCTTTCAGTGTCAATCCTACTAGTCTTACAGGCGCCTCTGTACCATCCTTGATTTTGATGGGAAGGACCATAACAAAGCTACCTGTAGGCGGCATACTATCTAAATTTGCCACATTTTCTATGATTATCTTCTCGCCACCTAAAAAGGTTTTATGAACTTTAAACCCATCCTCCGGGCGATCCGGTGAAAGTGTATCAATGCCAAGGGCGCTCACTCCTCGTGCAACTAAGAGTTCTGCAGCTTCAGAGGATACGGATGGAAATACATGGTTGTTATGATACCTCAAAGGCTCGTCCCAAAATTTGCTCCAACCAGTTTGAACCATCACGCATGCACCTTTAGCTATAGAGCCAAAGTTGCGTTCAAAATCCGCAACATCTTGTGTGCTCAAGCTATAGCGCTCATGGCATTTATCAGATATATCAATCACAACACAAGGCAGCATTAAATCATTTACATCAAAATCATGAATGAATTTCCCACCAGGAATATAATGACTGGGCGCATCCATATGAGTACCGATCCCAGCATGCATTTTGACTTTCATGACACGGAATTTATACTCACCTTTAAAATCAGAATAATCCATATGTACATCATGATTAAACCCACACCCACCATTCCAGGTAGGGATAGTGCTATTAAGTGTGTGCGTTAAGTCGATAAGTTTGTAAATCATATACTACCTCCTCAATTCTCTAACAATACCTTAAGCAATTGGCCAAGAGATTCCTGATCTTCCAAAATTTCTGCTGGTACTTTCCAATAAGACATTTGAATAGTTTTACCATTTTTTTCATACGATAAAGGTTCCAGATTTAATTCAGGAAAGAATTTAGATATTGTATGCTTATATTTGAAATACAACTCCTGCTTTACAGTAATAGCAAAAATTTTATTATTAATATAAAGTCCATATCCTCCAAATAGCTTACGTGCTTTAACTTGGTATAAAGGGCTTAATATATCTATTACATAATCTATGAAACCATTCTGTGACATCTTATACTCGATTAAATTTTCTTCGTAAAACACATTACTAGATTATCATCAAGTGACTAGCTAGTATTGTGGCAATTATAAATAAAATGCTCAAACACATCGTTTGGATCAGATTCATGACCATCAGGATCATTAAATAGCATTTCTGTATAGCCATTTTTGAGATAGAATGTTAAACTATTTTTCCTGGATTCAGCATGAATGCTTTTAATACCTAAACTTTTCAGCCACCTTTCTATAAGGGCAAAAAACCTGCTGCCAGTTTTGATTTTGCTTATTCTCATCAATGGCAATAATACGAATTGCCGCTCTTTGATCTGGCTAAAACTGAATATTGGTATAACCAATAATCTCCATACCTTGATACAAAACCAAATGAGCTAATAATTTACAAAAATTCATTCATAACTCTTTCTCCATAATAAACAACTGGAATGAGGTGTTTCTTGATTGATTTTTTGTGTCAGAAAATTGATTCAATTACCATTAGAGATGCAGCAGTGCGTCTAATCATCTCTCATACTTATCGCCAAGCGATTAAAAGTATTCATCAACGAAATACAGATTGTAATATCTACAATTTCTCTTTCACTAAAATACTTTGAAAGTTCTGTATGCAGAACCTTCTTATTTCCATCAAGCTTAGTTAAAGATTCTGCCCATTTTAAAGCCTCTTTTTCAGCATCAGAAAATAAATTAGATGAAGCAAACCTAGATAGAGTGTCAATTTTATCTTTGTTAATCCCTAATTTTACTGCTTCATTTGTGTGTAGGTGGCAGCAATATGCACAACCATTGATCTGAGATACACGCAGCTCTATGAGTGCTTTTAAATCCGCTGCTAGAGGCGATTCATGCAAACTCTTATATCCTGCATATAAATGGCTAATTGTATCTTTTGAAATTTTCGTATAATCCATAATTTATCCCCTATATTAAAATCGTTAATTCTCTTATGTCTTATATCATAAAATCACATAATTTTTACATTTCAAAGGTTTTTATACAATTCGCATTTGGCGAGGAGTTCGTTGTAAGCTCCATCTTTTACAATTTTGCCTTTATCAAAAACTAGGATGCGATAAATGTGAGGCAAGGTCGATAAGTGGTATCGATTGTAGCTTTGTTTTGCATCAGCTCCAATAAAGATTCTTGAATTAGGCTTAAAATTACATTGGCTTGTTGCAATAGATAAGTCTGAAAATAAGGTCTAGATTTTTCTGATAGAAATGGATTCTGATACATATTTTCAAGCTAACGCGAATAAATCCTGAAGCTCACTTATAGAAACGAATTATTGATAAGGTGGTATAGCTGATCTTGAATAATTTTGGGGTATCGGTAATGTTTGATACTCTTTCATATTCTCGAAGATTGACTATGACAAAAATAATAGAGAGCAGCTATATGACTTTATTTTCTCCATTAATAACAATCTTTTTTGTTATACTACTTGGTGTATTTTGTTATAAAAAACAACTAGTCAACAAAATACAAATAGATGGATTTGAATTGTTATTATTCAAGATCATAGTTCCATCCTACTTGTTTACCGCCACTTATAAAAATGACTTATCTGCATTGTTAAATACGGGGTACATTGCAGCATATTTGTTAACGTTTGGAGTTTTGACCATTATCGTTACGGCACTTTTTATTAAGAGCTTATCAACCATATCCATTTGCATAAAGATCTTAGCAGCTTCTTATGTGAATTCTGCGATATATGCATTGCCGGTCATTACCATTTTACTCAAAGATCCTACCGCAGCCATTATTGGAAATATTGTTCAGGTTATAATTATACAACCCATTTTCATCATATTTCTCAATATATTAAAACATAAAGAAAAATCATTGATCAAAAAAATCCTTAGTATTACTACTACTCCGCTTATCATTATGCCGATAATAGGAACATCGCTTAATTACCTGCAGATCACATTACCTACTCCCATAGTAGATGCAATATCCCAAATTGGAAGTGGCGCATCTGGCATTGCTCTATTTGCATTCGGACTAACTTTAGGCGCAACAAAGATTACTGCACAATGTTTGAAGTTTGATTTGCTAAGCGTTGTATTCGCAAAGAACCTTATTCATCCATTCATTGCGATCTGTATTGCATACTGCCTGAATCTGGAAAGCTATTGGTTTAATTCTTTGATTATATCTGCTTCCGCGCCTACTGCATTTGTGGTTTACCTGATTTCTAAACAATTTTCTACAGAAGAAGAATTAGTCAAGAAAGCTGTTGCTCTTAGCTCTGTGGTAGCAACGATATCTCTTGTATTTATAACTATGGTAATTGTGTAATGCTTTGTGAAAAATAAAAGTTACCTATCTTTAAATCATTATTAAGTAAATATGGAGAGATTGCTAAAGAACGAACAATGATAATAAGTGCTTGTAAAATAATAAGAACAATGAATGCATAATCATATCTAAGGGCTTAGAATATCGCCTTGTCTTTCTATTAAATCTAGCTAAGGATTAATTTTACATGCAAAATTCATTACAAGAAGTATAAGGATTTATAATAAAATAGAGTATTTAATCACATCAATCGCATTTGAAAAGCGAGCGTATCATTCGGCGGCAGAAACTTGCTTGATAAAATCTTATAATTCCTTATTAATGCATTATTTAGCTAGATTTAACAGAAAAACGCTATTCTAAGGCATGAGATTCCATACTATTCAATAGATTAGGTAAATCTAAGATATCATCTATATTTTGTTACCGAATGATAACAGTAAGTGCGTATTGCTGTTTGTGCCGCAATATGATATCGTGACACCGTGCTTGCTTTTATTAGCCCAAATGAATAAAATGTGCACTGTTAAGTTTGGTGATTTCTACTGCATCTTAACTAAAGGGATTGTATGGTCATATAGCCCATGTATAAATGTGGACTCTAGTTGCACGAATATTGAGGTATATCTATCACATGGTTTCCCAGATACATCATATAAACGCTTAGATGATATGTACCTGTATTTATACAATGAAGATCCATTTTATCTTAGTGGTTCGGAATATAAAATTAAGAATAATATACACGTGTATTTATATAATGGAGAGCCGTTTTATCATAGTATGTATAATTATTTAGGATATGGAATTGTAGACTGTACCGATGTCCCTCATGATGGTTCTATTCAGTTCACTGGAAGTAGCGCAAATTGCAGTTTGTACTACTCGGTAGACGTGCTCTCCATCATCGATGAGCATCAGTAATTACTAATAAAAGAACTGCAGGTGTTTTTGGCCATCATATTAATATATTTTAGTTATGTTGCTCAGTGAAAAAACACTTTCCTCTAAGAAACCATCCTCTTTAAAACCCTACTTGTTTATAATATAAAAACGATCTTTAATTCAGTGACATACTTTGTCTCATTTTTCATCAGTCACTAATTTCAGTATAGCATACTTCTTCTTTCCGGCCGAAAGCATTGACACACCATTGTGAAAATCCTCTTGGCACATTAACCTATTTTCATACTGTACAACATTATTATTAATCCTAGCACCGCCTCCCCTTATTAACCTCTTAGCATCAGAGCTAGAGCTGGCAAGCTCCACTATAAGAAAAGCCTTATGCACAGGCATAGTAAATACTTCACTAGCATTCATATAAACTTCATGAAGTGTGGCTGATTCAAAATCACTTGAATTACCACTAAAGATAGCACTAGCAGTTTTATAGGCCAAAGATGCAGCTTCCTCACCTCTACACATTTTTGTACATTCATTTGCTAATAAGATCTTAGCTTCATTAAGGTCCTTGTCCTTTAATTGTGATAATCTATTTATCTCTACAAGTTCTATATCTGTAAAAAGCTTCAAAAACTTTATTACATCTTGATCCGATGTATTGCGCCAAAATTGCCAATAATCATATGAACTTAGCATATCTTCATTTAACCACACCGCACCTTTTTCTGTCTTTCCCATCTTAACACCCGAACTCGTCACGAGTAATTCTGAAGTAAGACCATACACTTCTTTACCAGTCTTTTTTCTTATCAGCTCAACACCGCTAACTATGTTACCCCATTGATCAGATCCACCCATCTGTAGCGCGCAACCATGCAATTCGTTAAGCTTCAAAAAATCATACGACTGCAATATCATATAATTGAATTCTAAAAATGAAAGGTGCGCTTCTCTTTCTAAACGTAGCTTTACACTATCAAAGCTAAGCATTCTATTTACAGAAAAGTATCTTCCATAAGCATCCAAGAAATCGATATAATTTAAATCAGAGAGCCATTCATTGTTATCTAATACTATTACCTCCACATCAAAATTTATGAAATTTTTGAAAGATTTAAGTATTGATTCTTTATTTTCCTCTATTTGCTTATGCTCTAAAATTTGCCGTTCTTTTGTCTTACCAGAGGGATCGCCTATCTTAGTCGTAGCGCCTCCAAGCAATACTACGGGCATATGACCACACTGCTGCATTCTCCTTAACATCATAATCTGTATAAGGCTACCAACGTGTAGAGAGCTTGCCGTACAATCAAACCCTATATACCCAATCAATTTCCCACTATATGCACTTTCATCTAGCGCATGTAGATCAGTACACTGGTTAATGTACCCCCTACTACCTAATACGTTTAAAAACTCAGATTTATAAATCATCACGCAAAATAGAAACGGGCATCTTCCTTGAAGCTTTAAACGAAGGGTATAAAGCGGAAAGTATAGAAATGCAACTTGATAGCATACATATATAAACCACAGTCAGTGGTGAAAGCTTAACAGGTATATTCTTTAAAAAATATACCTGTGGATCAAAAATTGTTATACTAAGCATACTTTCAATAAAAAACTTTATATTCTCTAAGTTTAAAGTAACAATAATACCAAATAACATACCAAGGAATGTAGCACTAAAGCATATAATACATCCGCTAAATAAGAAAATTCGCATAATTGATATACTTTCCATACCCATAATCTTTAAGATAGCTATCTCCTTATTTTTACTCTGCACCATCATAGTTATGGCAGAAATCATATTAAAAGATGCAACAATAATGATTAGAAATAGTATAAAAAACATTACATTCCTTTCCATCTCTATCGCATCCGTCAAAGCTCTATTACTTCTTTTCCAATCAACCACCTCTAAACTCCTGTCTATATTTAAAATCTGCGAAACAACACTATCTATTAGGCTGATGTCTTTTGTTATTACCTCTATATAACCAAATTCTTCTTTAGAATTTAAAAAAAGCATCTTACCGTATTTCAACGGTATAAAGACTGTTGTGGAATCATATTCATGCATACCAGAATTAAATATAGCACTTACCTTGAATGTTTTACTTCTAGGTATAGAGGCAATTGCACTGGTATCTATCATAGTTGAAATAAGCTTGATACTATCGCCTACTTTGGCATTAATCTCCATAGCCACCTCTTCTCCAAGTATTATTCCAAATTCTTCATTAATATTCTTCACATCACCTGAAATTATCGGCTTCTCCATTATATCCACAAATTCCATACATCTAATAAAAACCCCCTTAGAATTATACTTGCTAGCTATGATGCCATTTTCAAAAAGCACCTCTGCGGCAAAGTTTACATTTGGTAATTTTTTTATATCCATAAGCAGATTTTTAGGATCCGGTGGGTCAATCACAGTAATATGACCATTAATTCCTAGCATCCGACTGATAAAATCCCTCTCATATCCATCCATTATGGATATGATAATTATTAAAGATGCAACGCCTATAAAAATTCCTAAAAATGAAAATAAAGCGGAAACAGAAATAAAACCCTCTCTATGCTTAGCTTTAATATACCTCCAAGCGAGCCACATTTCTAAAAAATATTTATTCACAAAGCAATTCTATTAAATATTTTTCATTCAAAACTTGTATCATGATTTTATCTATGTAAAAAAATCTTTTTTTACCCCAAAAGCTAGCATGTTACTATGATGAGTATCATATGAATGCATGAATGTAGAATAAATGGAAAATCCCTTGCTAATTTTATAAGAGATTGTCGCGCTGTTTCTATGTTCATTTGAAATAATATTGGCAACTTCCAAGGATACTGCGCCAATTTCATACTGAAGGCCTATAATCATATATATATCCTGAGGTACTGGTGATTTACCTATACACATACTGAGTGTAACACCTAGATAACTTAGGCTACCGCCAAGCTCATATGAAGCATAATCTGCCATACAACCACCTATAGCATAAGTAGTAAATGAAGTATTTTTAACATTACCTTTGTACTTAAGCCCTCCTATTAAGGAAATTTTAACCCCTAAACTATCACTTATAGATGTAATGGGCACGTATGTTACTGAATAAATGAGCTTATCTGTAATCTTATCAGAAAACGTAAATTGAACTGGATTATAAGAATCACTATATGTAGCTAACTTTTTCTGCATACCATTATTTAATGAATGCTTTGGTACTACAGATATAATATTATCAGTCCCAAATATATTCCCCACATATAGCTTTTTATCACCCTTCATTACTCCAAATTGGAATGAATTACGAATCGAAGATGGCAATAACTCACTTACCGAAATAACACCAAACTTAACATCTTCTAATTCTTTTGCACCAGAAAATCTTAGCAATATTCTAGGGTCATCAACAAACCGTATTGTTGAATCTATATTCAGTTTTAATTTTTCTGAATAGGCAGTACTATGTATAAAAAATATGATTAAGATAGAAGCTAAAAAGCAAGACAGACGCATAAAATACTCAAACAAGCCCAAAAACGAGCAAACTATCAAATATCCCTTTTAAAGCAAAACAATATATCTTGACCTTCAACCATAAGCATTTTTATTGCTGTCCAGTTGCTTTTTCTTTTAAGGTATCAGTCACATCCTCGATCTTTACACCACCAGATATCGCATCCTTGACTTTAGCCATTACTTCAGAGAATTTTTTTGAAATATTATTCACAAATTCAGAAAAATCAAAATTATCAAATCCATTAAAAACATCTTTAAAATGCTTTATATCTTGCATACCAAGCTTATGAAATATTGGAATTGCAATCTCATTTATTCTATCATCTAAAACATTTTGTGGAACAAAAAACGATAGTACAAAATATAAAACAAAAGACCAGATTACAATATTTATAATGAGCTTAAGCATGGAAAGACCCGATCTAAAATATAAAGACTAAATTGAAGATTAGCATTTGCAGAAGATTACTTCAATAGCTAATATTGGCTTAGTAAATATTAACATTAAACATAGGTGAAAATCTCATGTTTCAACAACTATAATTTACGTATACTAAAAGCTTTTCAAATATATAGCCTCTTATAAAGAGGCTATACGTGTTCCTTATCTATATATTATTTAACCCATACGTTATAAGAACCTTAGCTATCTTGGCTAATATCTGATCATTGCTGTAATTTATGTGGTCATTTGAATTCAGCTTTAAAAATTCATTAAATCTTTTATCTATTAGCATATTAACTGTTTTATATATCATGTTCTCTATTTCTGTATGCATTAGTGATTTTATTTCTTTACTATCACGCAAATCAGACTTTTTATAATTTGTTTTGATATATGGCATGTTGGTTAATATATAAAGGTTTTAGTATTTAAAGATAGGGCGCGTAACATATCTATACCGCTTTGAAAATAAGCTTTTTCTCTTATTGTTTTTTTTATAAGCTCCTCACTGGCATTATTATTAATTTCTAAAAATGAGGGATTATATTGATATATGCAAACTGCGTATATTGCATCCCGCCCCTTATTATATCTGAGTTCTCTTTCTATATATTGATATTCATTCAATCTATCAATATTCCACCCACTGTCTTTATATAAGCTATAAGATTTCGCGAATACCCTACCTAATTTATGGCTTATTAATTTGAAACTATTAAGTTGTAATGATGATAACCATCTAAACCTAAGACCAGCAATATAACCAGCCTTATCAATAATTTTTTTATATAGACACTTTTCAAGCGGATCTTGAATGGCACTATAGTAGCTTGCTTTATAATCCATATCTTATTTTAGACTAACCAAAAGTTGATGAACCACCAATCAAGTATACTAGTGATGATTACCCCGGTAGTACCTATATAAATAGTTAAAATAGTATATCTTTTACTTTTCCCCAAAAACCTTCTCTCCGTCCAATATTTAGATGCATTATTTCCCTTCTGGTATTATAAGCATGAACCGCCATACCCACTATACATGTAGAACTAGGCTCATATATTTGGGGAAACTTATCAGATTTTAATACCTTTTGCTGAGCGGACCTAACTTTTAATGAATAGTTATAAGAAAGCAGCTCCTTTAATGAACACAAGTTTGAAGCACCACCAGTTATCACAAGCCTACTACTTATTCCCATATACTCCCTTTCTTCTAGCTTACCCATAGTAAACTCTAATAACTCATCTACCCTAGCCTTTATTATTTCTTTAAGCGATGAAAGCTTTACTATGTATTGCTCATCATCATCTAAAGAATCAACCTCTATGCTCTCTTTAGAATTTGATAGCAAATTTCCATGTAACCTCTTAACTCGCTCTGATGCAGCAAAATCCATACAAAGAGCTCGCGCAATATCATTTGTTACATTAATACCACCTATCCCTATAGCATCTGTAAATATCATATGCCCTTCACTAAATACAGAAAACGAGGTAACACCACCACCAAACTCTATTAATAACGTACCTAATTTCATCTCATCTGCGCTAAGGCATGCAAGCGCAGATGCATAAGATGATGATACGTAATCTTCAATTTCAAGATTAGCCCTAGCAAGACATCCTTGAATGTTAGAAAGAATATTAGATGGTACTAGGAGCGCATGTATATAGCATGTAAGTAATTCACCATACATACCAAGAGGCGTCACTATTCCCCTTTTTCCATCTAATATGTAATCATATTTAAATGAATGTACTACATTCACTTTTTGGTCTTTATATTTATCTAACGCAGAAATGAGCAATTTTTCCAGCTCACGTGTTGTAATCTCTCTACCACTTACATCTATAGAACCTTGACATATATCTGAAATAAGATTGTTAGACGCAAGATTTACGTAAACCTTTTTTATTTTAGTACCAGAAATTTTTTCTGTCTCTTCAACAACTTTAGATATCCTTTTTGCGGCCACAGCTAAATCTACAATATTACCAGCCCTTATACCTGAAGATTCTACTTCGCAAAAGCCAAGAACTTCTATTTGCCCCATTGACGATCGCTTAATGACCATGCAAGAAATCTTATCACTTCCTATATCTAGAAGCGCCGCATTGTTAGATTTGGCCTGAATATTGAACACCTAATAATTTATATATAAACTTCGACTACTTCGCATAAAGTCTAGCCGGGAAAAGCCTAAAATCAATAACACCGAACCTTAAAAAGAGGCCTTTTTTATTCTTAAATAGCGTTATAGCCCTCTCTAACGTTTGTAAATTTATTTTAAGTAATACATTATCATTTGTAGTAATATTTATTCTTTGCGCACCTAAATACCGTAAAGAATAAATATTGTCTATAAAATTTAATGAAATTAACCTTGGAATAAATGTTGGTAACAGTTCTACTATACCGCTTCCTGATATTTTTATAGATTTCAAAGAAGTGTCATAGTTAGTTACCTCTTTTACAATATTACCATTCATATCCACAAATAAAGCCTTATCGTCCATTACCAAAACAACAATAATTTGCTTTTCAAGTATATTTATATGGATAGTGTTATTTTCTACCCTAATGCTTGCGCTATCTATGGAATTAGATTTCTTTATATTGTTATATGCGGTAATTTGCGCCTTATATACAAAGACCCCCTCTAGCCCATTAAACAAATCTGAATAGTTATGTGCGTCATTATATAACTTAATATGTTTTATAACTAATCTAGATGATAGATTTTCAAAATGTACTTTAATTAAATTAGCTTGGCTATAAAGAATGAGTGCTAATATCAATAGTATTAACTTTTTTAATACGCCCCAAAAAGCATATATTTTATAATTAACAAATTCATTTCCATTACCAAGAGATTCTATACTAATATATTTAGTTAGCTGCTTTATGCTTTTATCTCGCATTCAGCTTCCTTCAAAAGCAGTGATACTATATCTTTCATGGATATTCCATTATACAAAGCAACTTCAGGTAGTATTGATAATTCTGTAAGGCCTGGATGTGTATTAATTTCTAAGAAATATAATCCCCCCCTACTCTCATCATACCTAAAATCAGATCTACTTAAAGTTCTACATTGTAATTTCTCATGCATCATCTGAGCATATCTTTTTGCACTATTTATCACTTCTTCTGGAATATTAGCAGGATATATATGCTCCGTTATACCATTCTTATACTTTGCATCATAATTATAAAAGCCAGTACTAGGCCTTAATTCTAGAACACCTAAAGCTTTATTAGCAATTACTGGAACGCTTAACTCAGCACCAGATATGTACTCCTCTACAATTGCATATTTTCCAAAATCCCACTCTTCCCTTTTTGGATAATTACTCTGATCATCAAGAAGTAAACTAATTCCAATTGTAGACCCTTGCTGCACAGGCTTAATTACATACGGCTTCTTAATTGGGTCTTTTTTCGATTCAATTAATGAAAATAGTTCATCAGTATTAATTTTAATACCATCCGGTACAGGTATACCAATAGAAGTTGCTATATGCTTAGACATAAATTTATCCATAGCAAGCGCAGAAGCTAGAACACCAGAGTGTGTATACGGTATCCCAATAAATTCAAGCATACCTTGTATACAACCATCTTCACCAAATGATCCGTGCAAACAATTAAATACAATGTCAGGCTTGAGCTCAAATAATTTTTTGCATAAAGAATGATCAGGATCTATAAGAACCACATCGTGAGATAAATCCTCCAATGCGTCACGAACGAATTTTGCAGAGTTAATGGATATATTCCTTTCTCTAGAAAGACCACCAGCTAAAAGTGCTATGAGCATAAATAATGTGATAATATTTCATCAAATAGGCCTAGCTTTGTACTAGAAAAAATGATGGGCTGCAAGCAATATTGCGCATCATACGCATTTCCATATGTACAATCTATCCGTTTCGCTCTGTTATCAAGCCCATATAAAATCCCCACCACTAGGGCTGTTAACACCTTATAAGGATTACTTTTAGGTGATGGAAGTCTAAATTCAATTCTCCTGTTTTTTAAAGGAGAGTCTGGTATTCTTATCATTGTTGTTCTGTTATTTTTCCCCCACGATATATGCGTTGGCGCCATAAAGCCTGGCACCAGCCTTTTCATACCCTCTTGCTCCATAAAATATGGAATACTTAGCTCAGAAATAGCAAGTATTCCATCTATAGCATTTCTAAGTATCTTATTATCTTCTATAGAATGGTCTGAAAATATATTCTTTTCTCCATCATGTAGACTAATATGGTAATGTGCCGCAGACCCATAATCAGAGCATAATGGCTTTGAACTAAAATCTGGAATCAACCCAAGTTGATGAGCAAACTTGCAGACCGCCTCTTTATAAGAGAAAAACGTATTAATCGCACAATCAGCAGAAGAATACGGTGTAGAAAACTCATACTGAGCAAGCCCTTTCTCTTTATCAATCTTAAGCGAAGCACAGTGACGCATAAAATCATCCTCCACGGCACCAACAGCACCATGAAGATAAAACTCAAGCTCCAAGCCAACACTCAGCGAAAATCCAGTTTTAAATAAAAGCCTATCTAGAAGGATATTTAATATAGAAACATAATCCAAATCATCAAAGACCAGGAATATGCAACTTCAACCAGCTTATTAGGGCGATTTTAGATAATGAGCCAACCTTTAGATCAACTTTTTGACCATCTTTGAATAAAATCAATGTTGGCACGCTTCTTATACTCATAGCAGAGGCAGATTCAGGGCTATCATCTATATTCACTTTAACAATCTGTAATTTACCCCCCAGCTCTTCATGCATTTCTTCCATTATAGGTAAAAGCCTTCTGCAGGGACCACACCATTCCGCCCAGAAATCCACCAATACATAACCAGAGGAGGTGCTTACCTTTGAATTGAAATTTGAATCATTTACAATCCCCACCATATTTCCAAATTATACAAATATACTGTAGATCGTATGCAATGCTCATGGATATGTCAAGAAAATAGAGTATTTTAAGTATATGAATAACTAATAAAATCAAATAATTAATTGAATCACAACTTAAACGGCACATACAATAATATTAACATGTGTCATATAATTCAATAACCTCCCTTATTAAAACCGCCCCACCCAAATCTTCAGATAACCAACCCTTCCTGGCAGAACACCATTACTCTAAACCTCAATATTTATGGCACCAGTATCTGATTCATTGACCAAAAAACACTTACAGTCCTCAAGGAAGAGAGGGTCACAATACTCATGCGCAGCAACATAATTAGTTGCAACCTCCAACAAGCCGTCAATTAACTTATTACTAAAGTGTAACGTTTTGATTGCATCTAGACAGCCATTGGCTGCGCTTATGTTTTGGTATTGCATTGTATCATTTAGGCATGTACCTGAACTAACAAGTAACTGTTCACTTAATTTAGTTACTGCCAAATCAAAATTTGATTTAACTAGAGCGGCGAGCGTATCAACCTCCTCAATTTTATCAGAAAAGCTAAAATCCTGACTGGATTTTTGTGCAGATTCATTTTCAGTAACATTATAGTACTTATAAGCAAGCGATTGGACAAAAATCTCTCTATACACTTCTTTGTAATTAAGTACTAAATTATCTAAAACCTTCAAGTCTTGAGCAGCACCAACCATTTCAGTAAATTGGCTAAAAATACCTTCTACTTTTTCCTTTAAGACTTTATGCAAATTATTACCAAAATTATCAGGGCGCCGCTCAATATGCTCAAATTTTTTAAGATTACTATTATCTTTAAGGCAAGAAATCGTATCCTTAATATTACTCAAATCTACTTTCGTCACCCGCGCAATATAATCTGATTCTAATTGCCCAAGTCTCAACTTTACCATTTCATCTGGGAAAATTTTTAAAACATCGCTTTTCAACAAGACTTTTTCAGAGATTATACCAATCATCATTTTTTCCATTTCTTTATTAGCATGAGCAAAATTCCAAAGAACACGGATTTCACTTGAATTATTAGTATCAAGTTTTGGAAGTTTTGATAACGAATATACAAATTCACCGAAAATAGATTCTTTATTCTCATTAGAAAAGCGCACTAAAAGACTCTCTAAATTAGCTGATTTAAGTAGTATGTCACAAACTGTTACACCATTTTTTTGGGATGATATAAAATCTGCAAATCCATTAAGTTTAGATGCCTGAGCCAATACCACTATAGCTGCATCTCTTATAAATTCTTTAGTACTAGATAAAAGCTTAGCGGCAAAGTGCAAGACATCAGCTTCGAATAATATTCGATTATTATCAAAGTGCTCTAGCGCATCATTTATAAATTCAATATTTCCTTGAGATAAGGCTATATGAAGAGGTGATCCATTTTTTAATACCTTATTAAATTGTGCAATCCCTTCAGGAGTTGTTAAATAATTAGGCAAGTTATAATTTATTATCTTAATAATATCTTCAGCGGCATTTGCTCCTATCTTATACTTAGCAAGCCCATGCCAAATATTAAAACCATCACTATTAGTACTTTCAATAATCATCTTTTTATGCTTTTTATCAGAAAATGCAGCCAGAATTTGACCAAAAGACTCCATAACCCACTCATCAGAAGCGCCTTGGAAAAACAACCTTGATAAAGGAGTAAAACCCCCTCTATTTTCTTTTGATAGAAGCCCTATAAATTCATCGCTATATAATGTACCACGCTGGCTACTTTCAATGTTTTTAGCAACGTACTCAAGAAATACCTTTCCACCTCTGAAAAATGCCAGATGCAACGGTGAATTTTTATTTGAATCAACTGCATTTAGAAAGTCTTTTAGATTTAAATCCTTATTTGCTTTTAATTCTGCAACAACCTCATCAAAAGCACTATTTTCTAACTTCAGAAAAAGCGAATTATATTTAGACACAAACATAAACACAAACCTAAAATAAACTAGACAAATAACTGATTAATCAAAACAACTAGAAAATGTATTATTAAAATCAACAGAATTAACATTAGTAAAATCGAGAGTAACAATCTCATCTAGCACCCCTCTATCAAACACAGTATCATTGCATAATTCAGCATCAGCATTACTCTTCCAAGACAACTTCTTTGAGCAAAAAACATCCATAGAAGTAGCTAGCCCATCTAATTCCTTTATTTTCATAGCTTTAGCTATCCTACAGACACCTTTAAGCAAAATACCAGAAGCCTCGATAGCACGATCAGCATAAGCTCCAAGCGTAATGTTATCCTCATTTTTTACAAAATTATCGTGAAAAATGCCGGCACAACCATCTTTACCAATGGAATCAGGTATTCTTACATTAAGAACAAAAAAGATCGTCATATTAGTTGAATTCTTAACGAACGTATACCAATGAGCCGGATTCTCTGAGAAAGGAGGACCAAGATCAGATTCACCACCTAAATCCCAAAAAATTCCAGACTTTTTCTTAAGCATATAGTTGAAATTATTCAACGCATCTGTACAATTTTCTATAGAAGAAAGGGTGTTGTTTTTTAATCCAACAGTGGCAAAATCGGCAACTTTTTTCATATTATATGCATGAAAAAACAAATCCACTAACCCATAAATAGATTTATTAAAAGAATTTAAATTATGCTCTTTTCTAATCTCATTAAGCGGATCAAGCCTATCAATAAAGGACATACTGTATAAATAATAATAAAGCAGATGGAAAACTAGACAAAAAACTTCACCCCCAAACTTATCTTATGTATGGATAAAGGGATTTTTTCAGCATCAAGAAGAACCTTCTTGGAGCACCTCTCCCCAAATATAAATTGCCCAAGATCACGATACGCGTATCTAAAATCTAAGGCCATCTTATCATTTAACCCATAGCAAACCCCAAAATCAGCCCCATAAGCAAAATTCCAAACCGAATTGGATTTATAAATTTCACAACTACCCGAATCACTAAATTGACTATAATAACCACCACTAAATTCTAACATAACGGCACTAGACATAATTAAAGATGCGCCTAAATCCACGCCAATATATGGATAAAATCCACTATAACTACCAAGGCCAACATGAAGCCCAGCTAGCAAATTATTTGAAAAAACACCAAAAGAGACAATATCTTTGAGCGGCGCATCCCTATCATGCATTGTATGCATATCCGCATAATGCCCCACCTCATAATGATAGTTTTTGGAAATACTTTTAGCATCGCTAAGTGGCAAGCCATATACGCTCTCATTAGAGAGCGAGCAACTAATAAAACTTATAAATCCATATTTCTCCAAATCCCAAGAATAACCAATAGAAATCCCTGCATTATGCAAAGCACAAACACCCACTTCGCCAAAATCACCTTTATCCAAATACTTAAACTTAAATTGGTTGGAAAAACCTACACCGTATATAACATCAACCTGCACACCTTCATTAGCGCTAACAACTATTGGCCACAAAAAGAACAGAAGATACACAATACAGTAAAGTACATGAGCCACATCAGACAATCCAAACAAAAATACCGCAATGACAACATGGTGCCAAATTAATGCAGCATTTAATATATCGACCAAATCAATATATCAATGTTATTAATATAAAAATATTGAGCCAATGCCACTCAATACACGTAAAAAGATATATTAAGATCATGGCACAACCTTAAATACCCTATAGACATTATAAACCGAACTAAACCTTATAAGCCTTGAATGAAATATAGAGATTGTTAATTATGATAAGAATCAAGTTACTGATACCGATTATAGTTACTTAAGTTAAATTAGCATATTAAAAACAAGGCTAATAAGTTGTAACGCAAGAAGTATTATTAAGTATGCAACTTCAAATAAAAGAGCGACCAAACCTGATTATACTATTTTTGCAAAAAATGCGTTAAATGAAGCTGGAGATAAACAAAAATATAGCTAAAGCTGTATACACTATATAAGCAATTATATAATGATTCGTTTTACTACACTTAGCTCAATGATAACTAAAGTATTTTCAAAGTTAGCCATGTAACTCTTTTATGGCGATTTAGCTATAATTTATAAGATTCAAGAAATTATAGTATTATGTCACATCAAAAATAAAGCAAAATATGCATATATGTTTGCTATTTTCTTCATATTCTTATAACTGGCACCCAGCCTATAATTTGATACCACTGCATGCGTTACCCCCTAACCACAGCAGGATTATCAATTATTTCTTATTTAAATACCCAGTACTCTCCAGCGTCACACCACCAATATAACAACTAGTATGTACCAAAACACTGTATAGGCACTGTTAACAAAAGTTGTATTTAATAGATGCTAAAGCTATAAAGGCAAGGAAAGAGAGATCGGATTTCTCAAATCGTAATGCTAAGCGTCGATTTTCTTTGAGTTTAGCGAA
>NZ_JARGYT010000004.1:0-29294 GCF_034470605.1 Candidatus Cyrtobacter comes | reverse complement strand
TTCGCTAAACTCAAAGAAAATCGACGCTTAGCATTACGATTTGAGAAATCCGATCTCTCTTTCCTTGCCTTTATAGCTTTAGCATCTATTAAATACAACCTTTGTTAACAGTGCCTAATTATCGCAGGTATTACATCTGTGATGTAATGTTGGGGCATGCTGTTTGTAGATATTTTAGCCGTAGATGAAAACACAATAAAAGTGGTCTGGGTAGTAAACTGCTCAGTCATGTAGAAAATGAGGCAACGAAACTTGGTGCAACGCTTGCCCATCTTGATACCTTTGATTTTCAAGCTAAAGATTTTTACCTAAAGCATGGCTATGAGATTTTCGGTGTTTTAGACGACTGCCCCAAAGGTCATAAACGCTATTATATGAAGAAGGTTTTATGATGATAAGGTCAGCCATAATTGATGATACTCCGAGACTTTTACCTCTTTTATCAGAACTAGGTTACCCAGCTGCTTTGGAGGATTTGAATAGAAGATTTCTAAAATTCGTAAAGAATCCTGGTTTTGGTGTTGCGGTTTGTGAAATGAATGAAGAAATTACGGGCCTTGTTGCTTGGACAAAAACAGATTATTTGATCTCGGATGCAACGCGCTTTTCTATTGCTGGGATCGTTGTATCAACAAGCCATAGAGGTGTTGGTATCGGTAAAAACTCATGAAATTTGTTGAGGATATTGCCAGACAGCATTCACCGGCCAT
The DNA here is from genome assembly GCF_034470605.1 of Candidatus Cyrtobacter comes. NCBI lineage: Bacteria > Pseudomonadati > Pseudomonadota > Alphaproteobacteria > Rickettsiales > Candidatus Midichloriaceae > Candidatus Cyrtobacter > Candidatus Cyrtobacter comes. The sequence goes on along the minus strand of NZ_JARGYT010000004.1, from coordinate 28,584 downwards.
TATCGACTTAACCTCTGGCCTTAGAAGAGCACAGGATGGTACTCATGAATTTGATAAGCAATATTGGCTATCAAAATGAAGGTCATATGGCGAAACGTTATTTGCGGAAAGAATTATGATCACAGGAAAATGCTTTTGTGGGGCAATCTACTACACAATTGAAGCCAATATCTTAAAAATCCGATATTTGTCATTATCATGATTGTCAACGTTTAACAGGCGGTACGGCTTAGCCTTTTATCGTTATCACGGTTGAATCATTAATTATAGAAGGAGAAACAAAAGAATTTACACGTCCAGGCGCAAGCGGTAAACAAGTGCATGTAAGCTTTTGTGGGATGTGGTTCCACACTCTTTGGCAAACCAGAGATTTGGCCGCATATTAGAATAATTGGAGCAAGAAGCCTGGATGATAAAACTCTTTTCTCACCTGATATGTATGTTTGGATTGAAGATGCACCGAAGTACACCTTGTTTGATCCAAATATTCAAAAATTCAATCGAGACTCGATTTAGTAGAGGCAATATCTCGCTACTGCAAATTATTAAAACACTCTAGCAGCAGTTTTTCAAGAAGCGCCTGATGCTCTGCACTTACCGTAGTGAGCATACGTGCTTCAACATCGCGAATCATATCATGGGCATTTGTAACAACTTTATGGCCTTGGTCTGTCAATTCTGTACACAAAATCCTACCATGGGAAACATCATTTTTACGCTGAATTAAACCACGTTTTTCTAAATTTGAGACAATACCGTGCATGGTTTGAGCTGTGATAAAGGCTGAGCGTGCAAGTGCAGCATTAGACGCTCCAGGTTTTAACTCGAGTTGCGCAAGTACTGCATATTGTGGCGTAGTGAGATCAAGAGTCCTTAAAGCTTCATCCATCTGAAGGCGCAGAGCATGTTGGGTCTTTTTCAGTTTATACCCAAGCAAACTTTTAACTCCCATCTCTTTATCTGTTAACATATCAGTGTCCTTATAATATATTATCAGAATGCTTATACCTATAGTAGGAGTTAAATATGAACACAACTGATAATGTGAGCCTTGCTGAAAGCTATTACAATGCGATGCTTGCCAAAGACTTTGATAGGATGGCGAGCTACCTGCATGACAATGTGTATTTCATCGGACCACTTGTAGAAATGCATGGCAAAGATGCTGTGGTCACAGCTGTGAAAAACTTTGGTAGATCATTGCAGGATATATACATCAGGTCACGTTTTGCAGATGGAGATCAGATTATGTTCGCCTATGACATGGTCGTTCCAGACCCTATCGGTAAGTTCAGATCGGCAGTACTGATGAATTCACGGATCGGTTCATCTCTAAAATCGAACTGTTTTATGACGCCAGACCCTTTCAAGAAAAGCGAAATGAGATTTTTGAAGACAGACAGTAGTTGAGGAATGAAAAGTAAATTTGGACTGTCCTGCACAGCAACACTTTTTTAAAGGCGTTATATTAGTATCGTAAATAGATGAGATATCAATATGATATACGTTAACAGTAATAACTTTATAAAGGCTGTAAAGTTCATTTATCAAAATTTAGATGAGTAAATTAGCATTGAATTGATCGTCAAAAATATTTGCGTTTCTGTCTCGACTTTAAAAAGATTGGTTTTAGAGGTTATCGGTACTTCCGTTGGTAGTTTTGTAAGACGGCTTAGAATAGAGCGAGCTTTTAGATCACTAAAAAACAAGGAAGAGTCTGTTCTTGAAATTGCACTCAGCAGTAGTTTTGAAGATGCAAGCAGCTTTTCTCGAACATTCAAGGCAAATTTCGGCTATAGTCCAAGCTTTGCCCGCAATAAAATCAACATAGTAAGTGAGCTTGAATGCGTATCTGTTGAGATTACTGAATTCAAAATTCAAGCTGCAACAAAACAAGGATTATATTTTGAGGTAGCGCTACTTGCTTGAAAAACTCTGAAAGAACATTTGGGTAAGGAAGTGCTGGACGATGATTTTACTGGTACATTTATAGCCATTGGACACGATAATCCTCATGATGGCGAGATTGCTGAAGATCAGGTATGTTTTTCAGCATGGCTCACTTGCTTAAATACAGACCTAAAGCTGGAGGAAATCATTGTTGCAGGTGGTGGCTATGCTAAATTCAATTATACCGGGAAGTTGAATAATATGGGTCTAGCCTATCACTACATTTATGGTGCATGGCTTAGCAAATCAGCAGTAAAAATCGATGATACAAAGCCAGCATTTATAATGATAGATAACTTTCCTAGTAATTTTGAAGAAAGTTTAATTCAAAAAGCTCCAAGGGATAAATTCCTCAGGGCTTTCCCATATTAGCTCTTCAAACAAATACGATTTACAACCATCATAAAGCAGCTTAAAGACAAGAAATAAAGAGGCATTGGTAGCAACGTACCATCATGCAGAAACCCCAAAAAAACGTAAAGAGGGAAATCATGCAGTAATAGAAAAATCCAAACAAGCTGGATGCTGTACCAATTGCATGTTTATAATCCGCAAGTGCTAATGCAAGAGCATTGCTGGTTGCCATACATATTCAAAAAGCACATCCCATTTGAGAAAGAATAGTAATCGATATCATTACATGGGAGGGCAAAGCAAATAAATTATGATTTATCGTCGCCACGCAACTGAAGATCGTTGTCGCAAAAGCAATGATCAAAAGTCCATAGCCCATTATTTCTTTAGAAGAATGTTTATTCTGTAATCTTTTAGAAACGATTCCACCAATCATTGTAGCGACTGCAATAACTGTAAAGCTCAGACCATAATGGCTTGGTGAAAGGCTTAATCCTTTGATGAGGTAAAATGACCCTTCCGCAAAATAACTAAAGAGGATCCCATTACATCCGGCAACAATGAGACCGAAGCCTAGCACTTTTCTGTCCAGTATAAGTTGTTTCGCAATATTCCGTATAGAAATCTTTTTGCGAGACGCATGTGGATGGGTTTCTGGTAACTTTATACTCACAAGAATTGCTATCATAAGCGCAAACATGGTCAGAAATACAAAGATGTTTCTCCACCCAAATATTTCCGCGATAAGCCCTCCGAATAAAGGTCCAAGCGCTGGAAATAAGGCAAGTACGCTACCGGTCACAGAATATACTCTTCCAAGGGCGGGGCCATGGAACGCATCTCTGCAAATTGCTTGGCCAAGAACACTCCCTATAACTGCCGCCAAACGCTTGGATTAAGCGACTGATCATCAATATTTCAATCGAAGTTGAGAAATAGCAACCAATACAACCGATAATAAAGACTAGTAAACCTGCGATAACATAGGGCTTACGACCTAATTTATCAGAAATTTTACCCCAAAATAGAGTTCCAAGAGCAAATCCAAAAAGGTAGATCGTCAGCGTATATTCTACCATCGTTTCACTCGTTCTAAGTTCATGCGCTATTTCAGGCAAAGATGGTGTGTAAACAGTTTCAGAAAGTTGTGGCAGACCCACAATAAGAACAATAAGCCAGATTGCTGGTAATAAAACATGTGTCATACAAAAATCTGACATTTAAAATTCAAAAATTAAGCAAGAAAATAAAGCCCTCTATTTTCAAGAGACGCTCAAATCAACCTAATTTCTTTACTTAAACGACGACGATTTTTTTTCATTGGAACATCCCGATTATATTAATAGTGTACGCACAAAGTGTTTTGTAGTCAAAAGAAATCACACCACCTCGCAGCCAAATAATTCACCCCGTTCATTTCAGAGGCTTGGGATGTTTTGCATAAGATCGGCGAGTTTCATATGACGGACGGGGTTGGTGGCCTAAAAAGATAGCTTCTTTGAGTTGTGGAGCAAGAAAATTGAGCCTAAGGATCAGCTGCACATATTTGGTAGTGACTTTATTGGCGTCGCATAAATCTTGCATAGTTTGATATTTGCCGGATTTCAGCTGGCGTTGCCACAAATGTGCACGAACTAAGGCCTTGACTAATGTAGTGTCAACAGATGCATTCTGAGTCGTTAATGGTGCTTTGCCTTCGGGCGCCAGCACCATCTTTCTACCACCTCGTTTTTTAAGATGCATGGGCATGAATACGGATAATTTCCACTTACTCATAGGCATACCTCCATGCCGGCATGTAGCAACAAACTCTGCAGCCCATCTGTATGAATGCATACATAAATACCATCTTCTCGCACTAATACTGCTTTGATCAGCAACCATATGATGCGGTATTGCTCAATCGGAAAAAGCAAATCCCATATTACATCGATTTGCTGTAGCATAGAAAAAGCTTCATCTGTGGAAATTTTCCCCTCAAGAGATTTGGGGGGTTTTGCAGTAATTTCAGGGCATTTTAGGAGTTCGCGTACTTGTTGTACTATAAAGCGCTCAACCTCATTAGAGGCAATGGTTTTGTGATGATATGTGCAGCTTTTGCCCCGTAAATAGTTGCTGCATGCATAATAACGATAACGCTTGTTCTTTTTTTAGTATAGGTCTGTGTCATAGCTACATCTCAGACCCTGCAACGAATCAGCTTTTTTAAAAGAGCTTGATCTTTAGCTGCAGATTCTCTGCCTCTGATGTGCGGGTATTTTTCAAAAATGCGCTGTACTCCGTCAAAGAATTCAGGCTCTAAGATACCTTCATGCTGCCCTCGTAAATGGCATTTTTGTGGGTAACAAAGCCTTTATAAACCGGGTTAATCAAAGTCCTGCGAAGAAGGTTGGCTTTTGTAAATAGCTGCGCGCCATATTCTTTACCGGTTTTGCTGATGATACGTTTGGTGCGATGGCCTTGCTGATTGAGTTTCCTCGCCAAATTGGTGATTGAGCGCAAAATCAAAAAACGGTTAAAGATATGCCGAATCAGCTTTGCTTCTTCAGGGTTGATTACAAGGTTGCGATCACAAATGTCATAACCAAGTGGCGGATTTCCGCCCATCTACATACTTTTTTTCTTGGAAGCGGTAAATTTATCACGGATATGTTCATCGGTAAACTCACGCTCATATTGGGCGAAACTCAAAAGCACATTAAGCATCAAACGGCCTATAGAGCTTGACGTATTGAAGGATTGTGTTACGGAGACAAAGGTAATTTGATGCTTATCAAATAGTTCTACAATTTTGGAAAAATCAATGAGCGATCTGGACAGCCTATCTATCTTATAAACGACAACACAATCAACAAGGCCATTTTCAATATCTTGAAATAACTCTTGTAAAGCAGGACGGTTCAGCGTGCCACCGAAATAACATCCATCATCATAAGACTTAGCTAAAGCTACCCATCCTTCATGTTCTTGGCTGGCGATATAACTTTCAGTAGCAAGTCTTTGCGCATCAATGCTGTTCATCAAGGCTGTTGAAAGCTTGTTTTAATCCTTCCTCATGGGATTTACGTGTGTAAATGGTGCAGCGTATCTTTTTGTTCATTAGGCCTCATTGTTACTACGCAAGCTAAAGAGCGCCGGTCCGTTCTATCTGGTGCAGGTGATTTTGCTGGTAATGGCGGATAAGGGTTTATAGCTTTACCTCTGGTAAATGGAAGTCATTTTCAGAGACTAACACATCATGCAAGTTACCTTGAACTCACGAATGAGCTTTGTACCGGCTAAAGGCTTGGAGGCCATATAATGATTAGTGAATTTTTTACCTTTCTCCATTTGATCGGCTAAATTATCCAGCTGCTTTGCTGACTTTTCAGCCATAGGGGGCTGTAAGCGAGCTCTTGCAGACGATAGGCCGGCCTTGGGGATATATAGGTTTTGGAATGAGGCGGCGCATCAGTATCAAAAATACTTCGCCACAATTCGTTAAGTTCTGCGGCGTTTTTACTTGTAAAGCCGGTACTTTCAGCTGAAAGCATGGCCAAGCTATTGGTTAAAGACAATAAATACGACAAGAAAGTGTTACTGTTTGCGCTTTTAAAGGCTAATCCTAAATTACTCAAACACGTCTATCATTTTGATAAGGTGCAAAAAGAAAGGGTTTTGTTCCTTTGTGCTGAAAAATCCACCGCGTCAACCTGCTGCTTCTTTCAAAGAATTTGTGACTGAAGATGTAGTTCGCTCTGCTCTTACGGCTCATAATGAAGAGCAAAATCGACAAAGACTGCTCCTTCATCAACATGCAGGATTACAATTTTGCTACGCAAGTGAAATCGATAATGAGCTCAAACTCTTTGAACTCAAATTCAGATCTGCTAACCTTAAAAACGGAATTGCCTAGACGATTGTTCATGTGCCGCTGTCTTTGATAACATTTTGTACATCTCGGTAAGGTGTTGGTTTAATACGCGTTCTTCCATCGCTCATGACTAGGGCATGCAAAGTTTGAATAGTTTTTCGGTAACAGGATGGTTTTGTGCGGCATATTGTTCAAGCTGAGCAAGTATAGTATAATAGCCTTTTACTTCATGCTCATCACGCTTTCTGTCGTGGAAATGTCCTTGAAGCTGAATGACCTCTTTGATCCCCTCAGGCTTGAGCTGATTGCCTTCTATCATAGTTGAATAGCGTGTGGTGTAGAGTTTAGCCGTTTCACGTAAAGTGTCAAGCACTGTAGGATTAACCGGCAGTAACGCAACCTTTTCCTTCGCGACCTCAATTCTCATCAGGCTTTTTGTGACACCGGGTGTTATGCTATTATGGGCTTAAAGTTTGTCGGTATGATGTAAGCCCAATATCAGTTTCTCTTGCATTATTTATTATGCTGATAAATATCGTATAGGTCAAACATAACATGCCGATAAAATACATAGAGTGGTTTGTCATGTCCGTAAAGTTACATATAGTGTAATTTTAGGAACATGTTGCATGTCATTAAGATCACGAAAATAGAGATTTCATGGACACAATAAACTTTTACAGATAATTCAAAATGGTTCATTTGACACTCTCTAGGTACGCATTTCTAATCGCCAGAGAGAGTGAAAATATGACTATACCACCCCAGTTTGTAGTTGGTTAGGTTGTGGTAAACTGATCTCCGCCAGATTTTTTAAAGCAAACTTTTTACGTATTTTTTGTGCTACCCTCAGCACTTCACAAAACTCCAATATTTGTGAGCTCTATAGTGGTTTAATGTGTCCTGTTGCTTATAAGTTGCCAATCTAGAATAATTATCAAATCTGCTCTAGTCTTATTATGTGTTTGGATAATCTTTAAATTTGTATTTTGTTGAATGGCTGATTTCTAATATCACAAGCTAACTCATCAAATATATTTAAAAATCAGAATTAACTATAGTTATTAAAACTACTCTGTCTCTTTTTAAAATTTTTAAAGCTGATATTATGGCAGTATTCGCTATAGATATAACTTTGATCATTATTAAAGAACATAAGAATGGTTAGCATTTCCTGATATTTGCTAAATCTTTATATCTTTTAGCGATGGTTCAAACAAGTTTCTAATTTGCTTTTGATATACATTTTGTCAGTTTATAGCGCTCATATGAAGGATTTGGTGCGCAAATATTTTATTACACAGCATCTTTTTCAATTTTAAGAGCTAGCTTTTAGATCTATTTCCTATTTTTAATGTAATATTTTTAAATCTGTTCCGATCCACAGCAGTCCATATTCTGGTGTATGGATTGCTAAACTCCCAAGTTTTGGCATTTCTTCTAGGTTTTTTAATAAAGATATATAGTTCATCCATCTCTAATATTTCAATATGATTTTGGCGCTTTTTAACTATCAAATTAGCAATTTGACCAGTGTTCATAATTAGGCCAAAGCAGGTTGTTATATCTATGAAATTCTACGAAGACGCTTAATTATATGATCATACTTACTATGATCATTATTAATTGTGTCATAATAATTACAACCCCCATACCTATAGTATTGTCTCTCTCCTACAAAACCGTTTTAAATATACTCTTGAGACTAGGATATAACCTACATAATACACTCTTAGTAATCTCAAGATAATATAATTTTAAATTAATAGCTATATAATGAACGCTGCCCAAATCTGCTATTTGATGACGTTAATGAATTTAACATCGGTAAAGGTCATGCTAATCCACGAATGTAACATTGTATAAAAGATTGTCAAATTTTATTGAAGAAAGCGCTCGCCTTGTTGCTACATAATCGCGTGTTTGCATATTGATTTGTATATCTATATTGTATGGCCCTAGACTAGCGCGCTAATTTATCGTATAATTGTTACGGCAGTTGTGTAATTAAAAGACTGTGAATATATTAGGTGATGATTGGAAATGCGCTAATGGTTATTATTGTATATATTTGATATGCCGCAAAATAATTGTGTAGGGGGCGCTGAGCCTACAAAAGAAGAATTAATTGAGGATGCTATGAGGTCTAAGTTGTCAGTAGACTTCTTTTATCTCATTGGTGGTACAGATTACAACTTTCAGAGACATATGCTTAATTTTGCTCTTTACGCGCCAAATCTGAGCGGGAAGCCAGATCCGTTGGAGAAGATGAAAGGGTACTTTGGAAAGATTTATAAAGGCGTGAAAGGCAAGGATGGTGAACAGATTTGAAAGTTTGATTACAGAGAGCAACTTGATCAAGTATTTGAGGATAATTCTATGGAGTTAGACAATGCGATTCCACGTGCTGTAAGCTTATATAGAGATTCATCAATTAAATCAAAGTTTGATATACCTGAGTACGAAAATGAATTTGAAAGCACTGCTGCTCAAATTATAAGTAACAGTATCAAGAGTACTAATGGGCAAAAAGTTCTTGTTACGGATGAAGATTGTCGCAATGCATTCTGTAATGTTGTAAAGGCAAAAATTGCAGAGCTTGATGAAAGCAATATTTCTGAGGTGCGGCATGGTGCTGGAAAATCGCAACAGAAAGTAGTAGCCGAGAAGAAAGAGATGAGGCCTATTGAAGAAGATAAGGATAACGAGCTTTTTATAAACGATGAACAGCTTGCTCACGAGTTGCAGATGAATTATATAATTGAAGATAGTAGATTACAATATAGAGAAGAAAGGGAGGCTGTAAGGAAGTTAAAGCGTGCTGAAGCAGATAAAAAAGCTGAGCTTCATAAGCAATATGCTGAGATTTCTAAAACAGGGGTTTATTTAATTGAAAATAGTAATACTATCGTAAGGGTCTTGAATGATTCGCATTATCAGTATGATAAGTATTTTGGTACTGAGTATAACAATGGTACTGAGCATACAGAGCTCATCGATGCTGATGGTGGGTATTTGCGCGCTGGCTTGAATATTTTTCACACTGGATTTAGTCTTGCTTATGGTTTTTATAGCCATTCTGTTGTCCCGATTGTAAGCACTGCAGTATATACGATTAAGGGTAATACAGATTTCTTGAAGAGTGATAATCCATATATCCAATGCTTCATGGATGCGTCTACAGCTCCAATTGCGCAGCTTGTAACGTTCAATCCATATGGTGCTGCTATTACGGCTGGGCTTGGTTCAGCAAAGTGTGTTCTTCCAGAATCATTACAACCAGTTATAAGAGTTGCGCAAAATGTTAATGATTTAGCAAATTCAGCTAATGTAGTTATACAAACTGTTGAGGGGGTGAAATTCATTTATACTATGTACGATAATTTTTTTATTAATGATGAGCAACTTAGTGAATCCCCTGATATTCATATATAAAAAAAAATGCTACATTAATTAGTTATGATTATGCTTCGTATATAGTATAAGATGCAGAGTCATACATATTAGATTAGAGCGCTCGATTTTCTACAGCAGGCCTCTTTCGAAACTCATGACTCATTATATCATTTAACCCTTATTCTTCGGTTTTTAGAGGTATACTATTGATCAAGCATCAAGATTTACCAGAAAGAGCATTGTTAAAGAGTGATGTAAATTATGAAGAATTGATGTCACGGAAAGTCTAATAGAGCGAAGCCCCAAAAGATAAAGAATAGTCTCAAAGAATCGCAATAATAAGTAAAAGTATTATTCTCCTTTAAAAAAGAGACATAAAAGGTTTTTTAAAACAAGAAGAAATGGTGTAATGAATTGAGGGTTATAGCATATCTCCAAATATAGTCGTTTTATTTGAGATGACATATTAATAATATTTCTTGTATTATAGTTTATTAGCCTTATTTTTAACATGCTAATTTAATTTAAATAACTATATATTAAAATAGGGATACACTTCTTATGCATTATTGTTGGTGGGCTTTACCATTCTTTGTTAGATCCTTATTACCGCAATCTATTACAACGGCTCTATCTAATATCAGAGAAAACAACTTTATTTAGTAATGCCACAGTTTTTATTTGGTTATAATATAGCCTCCACACTTTGTTGGTGCAATTCTGGCGTATTATGTTGCAATTCTTGCGCATCATGCTGCAGTTCATGTTTCTGCAATCTATCCCAGCTATCCAGTACAAAAGGTTCTAGTATTGACCATGCCTGATCTGCGATACCTTTTGCTAAAATATGGTATGGGAGAAGAATGATGCCATCTTTCAGGCTACTATTACCACTAAAGATGGGAGTAAAGATGGCGGATATACAAACTGCAGCGCAGTGATTTAATGTAGCTTTAATGACAGAATCACAAAATGGATTCAGACTATGTTTTTCTGCTAACTGAACAAGCGTTATGATGCCTGGTAAACTTTTAATCTGATCAACGAGATTATCATCTAAAGTTTCTAAAAGCTTTGATGCTAAAATTTTATCTCTAAATTTTGGGGTAATAAAATCTTCTCCATGAATATGTTTAGCAAGATCAGCAAAGGCTCTATCATAAAATTTGGCATGAATAAATTTTAGGATAGATTTTGGTGTGCAATAATTCATCATGCGCGTCTTTAACAGATCTAATACATTTATAGAGTGAGGTAACTTGTTATCTTGTATTGTGTAAGGCATTATCAAATGAGGCATATCTATTATTTAGAGAAAATTTATAGCACATGTTAGTGATTTTTCTAGCACTAAAGCTGTAAAAGCATATAAGAAGCAGGAAATAATATACTAAGATATTAAAAGGCAGGCTTTCTATATGGGTAATTTATTTATATTCATGTGCATCGCACTTCTCGTCACTGTTATTTGATAATTCATGTTGTGATGCAACATATGACGTCCCCTCATAGTGGTTACCAGGATCTTTTTTTGCATTATAACCCAAAATTCCTTTAATGAAATCAATATAGACGATTGCAGCATAATTTCCTGGAAAGGTCGCTATAGTTTTATATAATGGCAAAAATACATACTGAGGTTTGAAATCATTACTAGTAGCACATTCTATGAGCGTTCCAATACTGTACTTTATAAGGCTGTTTAAAGTAAGTTCCATACATAATGCACTATCAGCCTTACTGAACTTAAAGAACTTAAATAAGTTATTATAAGGCTTACTATTCTTATAATACTAACCAATTGTTAGTATGTTATCAGAAAGTGGCTTAAGAAAAGGAAGCTCTTTAATAAGTGAGATGAGTTTCGGTGAGAGGCTGTTAATAGTGTACCATGCTTTAACTAATATATTTGGGTTTAGTCCTCCATAAGGAAGTGGGCCATAAATTTTCTTATAGACATTAAGGAACCCATTGAGATTGTCGAGCTTTCTAGATATTAAAACGCCAAGAATGGTTTACATGGTGTATAGTAGTGGTGATATATCTCGGATACTACCACGATCTGTGGTCATAGCTCTGAGGGGGTAGGTGAATAGAGAGTCTACGATAATAGTTGTAATAAATGGATGGGCTGTGATAAAAGTTGTGAGCATCAGTTATATAAAAACAAGTAAGCTTTTTGTATTAATAAGCCAGTTAAGCCAGTATCCCATCGTCTTGGTGTAATTCGGCGTGTAATAATTCGTTAGCCTTTGTTGGGTTATCCTCTGTTGGGTTATCCTCTATTTGGTTATCATATCCAAGAATTTTGGCAATAGAGTCTGTCATTTCGCATTGCCATAATGCTCATGTCTTGGATAACAAACCCAATTCTTTCAATCTTTCATCAAGATATTGCTTTGCAGTATAACGGTTAGATAATTTAACATCGAACATAGGATGTACAAACAAAGGCATAGAATACCTAGAATGATTAGAATCTTGTGGATTAATTACTCTATGAGTAGTTGATTTATAATAACCATCCGTAAACTCTGATAACATATCACCAGCATTCACAACTATAGAATGCTTTTTAGGCGATACTTGATGCCACCGTTTGTGCTTATCTTGAACCTCAAGCCCAGGTTCGGTTGCTGCGATCAATAGCGTGATGAAATTTATATCTTCATGCGGAGCAGCCCGCATAGCATGCTGCTCAACGCTATCTGGTAATGGAGGATAATGTATTGCCCTTAATATAGTTTGACAACTGCGATCTACCACCTCCTCTAAAGGCTGCTTTATTGAATAATGACCTCCTATATGACGTGATAACCATGTAAGTAAAGTTACTGCAAGGTCCAATAAATCATTATATAAAATATTTGTATAGCGAATGATATCAGGAAGAGAACGACCATCTGGTGAGAAATGATAAAATTCCTTTATATCACTATGGTTATATCCCTTTGCTTTTTCAGAAATTGAGATAGGGTAGAATCCATCTTGTACGACACCATACTCTCTTTGAAATAAAAACTTCGATTTATAATCATCTGGCATGTTAAAAAACATTTTCCATTCTTCATAAACATTATCCATTAAATCATAAGATATATCGTGATTACAAATTATAGCGAAGCCAGTATCACGCATAGAATTTCCAAAAACACTATATGCATTAGGGTCTTTATAATCTACAGTACTAAGATTAATCATCCTTTTTACGAAAAAAGAATTACAACACAGCCCAATTTATATATTTTTGAACAAAATTCAAGCATTGTTATAGAATGATAACAAGAGACAGGAAGGTTTGAAATCATTATTAGCAGCACATAAAAATACTACGATCTGTAGTCATAGCTCTGAGGTGACTAGATAGTTTGCGATAATAGGTCCGAGCATAAGTTATATAAAAACAAGTAAGCTTTTTGTATTAATAAGCCAGTTAAGCCAGTGTCCCATCGTCTTGGTGTAATGCGGCGTGTAATAATTCGTGAGCCTCTGTTTGGTTATCCTCTGTTTGGTTATCATCTGTTTGGTTATCCTCTATTTGGTTATCATATCCAAGAGATTGGGCAATACGAGCTGCTAATTTATAGCGTACATAATCGCAAATGGCATCCGATGTATAATAAAGTGGGATGGCGGAAAGCGACTTGGAATCGCAATTGCAGAGATAGAAAATTGATGCTGAAATGCCACTTTTGATCAGAGCATAGAAAATAAGTGTAGGTAGTAAACCATGCTCATTTTCTATATCAAAAAATTGCTTTAATAAAGGTAGACTTGCAATTTTATCAATTACTTTTGGAGAGAAGAGCTGAATAATACCTCCTGAGTAAAAAGCAAGAGATTTTATAAACTCATCCTTCTGTATAATACCATTTTTGGTAAACCACTTAAATTCAGGATTATACACAGCTTCCTTACCATGAATGGCTTGGAAAATCTGCTCAAATATACTATTTAATGTCTTAGATATCGGAATTTGCATTAAAAATACAGGCCACCTGATGAGCTTTGGGTATCCTGCATAGCATTCTATAATATTTTTATAGGAATTCATAACAATAAAGAATATAAAAGAGTGATATAGTTAATTTTAAAAATACTTTAGTTATCATTGTGCTAAGTGTAACAAAACGACTCACTATATAATTATTTTATACAGCTTTAGCTATGTAGTTTTTGTATACACCAAAAATGCTTGAGCAAAATTATACCATAGATAGCTCTACCGGCCAACATATATATGCTCCATTTCTGATATAATGTATTGGATATATTTGTTTTTTATTAAAAATTTAGCGGATTATTTACCCTTTTTCCTTTGAGATTTGATTGAGTGATTTAGTACATACGCTGCATCATCTATTGTCATTGTTACAGGGTCAAATCCAAATTTCTTTATAGAGGTAAATTTTTTGTCGACCTCTATATATGGACCAAATTTTCCTATTCCAGCCCTTACCTCCGAGCCAGAATCTAAGGTGCCAAGCGATCTTGGCATGGAAAGCATGGTTTTTGCATATTTTATATCAATTGAAAACGGGTCTATGCCGCTTGGAATACCGGCTCTTTTTCCATTTTTTTTATCCTGGCATTGTAAATAAAAACCGTATGGGCCTTTTTTTAGTAATATTATGCCAAGTTGCTCATCATGCCCTATTTCTTTATCTTCAAAGCGTTCTTCAGTGCTGGATTCATCTGAGTCTATGTTTTTTATATATTTGCATTCAGGATAATTGGAACAACCTAAAAATATGCCAAATTTCCCGGTTCTTAGCGATATATTGCCTTTTTTGCACTCAGGGCAAGTCCTATCGTTTGTACCGTATAGATATATCTTCATTCTCTCCTCTATACTAGAGAGTATATCAAGTGTATTGATATCAAGTACCTCTTCTGTATTTTTTTTAAAATTCACCCAAAAATCCGATAGAATTTTTTTAAAATCCTCCTGGCCATTTGAGATATCATCTAACATATTTTCCATTTGGGCTGTAAAATCATATTCTACATATTTTGTGAAAAATTCCTGTAAAAAAGAGCTAACAACCCTTCCTCTAGGGTGTGGGGTTAATCTTCCATTTTCTAAATTGGCATAGCCTCTATCCTGTAATATTGAAATTATTCCAGAATAGGTTGATGGTCTGCCTATTCCAACCTCTTCCATCTTTTTAACTAATGATGCTTCCGAATATCTTGGTGGAGCTTCCGTAAAATGTTGTTTTTTATCTATTTTTGTTAAATTTACATCCTGGGATATTTGAAGATTTGGTAATAAATTTGCCTCTTTTTCTAAATCATCAGAATCTAATTTATAGAATCCTTGATAAATAACTACGGAACCAGTTGCTTTAAAAATGTTCGAATTATCTCTAGAAGATATGTATATAGAGGTGCTCTCTAGCTTGGCATCAGACATTTGGCTTGCCACGAACCTACTCCATATAAGTTTGTAAAGCTTTAACTGATCCTTATCAAGGTATTGCTCCATCATTTCCGGAGTTTTATTTACATCTGTTGGCCTTATGGCTTCATGCGCTTCCTGTATATTTTTAGCTTTTGATTTAAAATCTCTTGCTTTTTTGTATCCGCTGCCATAATTCCTCTCTATGAAATCTAGAGCTGCATTTTTAGCCTCTGAAGATATATTTAAACTATCCGTTCTCATATATGTGATAAGTCCAGATATCTCTGAACCAGTATTTACCCCCTCATATAATTTTTGCGCAATTACCATAGTCTTTTTTGCTGAAAAGCCTAATCTAGTAGAGGCTTGTTGTATTAGTGTTGATGTGTAAAATGGTGGAGGTGGGCTTTTAGAAATTTCCTTTTTCTTAATATCGCTTATATAATAAGTTAAGCTTGATAAGCGATCGGTTATTTCTTGTGCAAATTTACCATCCTTTATTGTAAATTTTTCTAGTTTTTCTCCTCTATATATTGCTAAAGAAGCTACAAGTTTTGAATCTGGCATAAAAAAACCAGATATACTCCAGTACTCTTGTGATACAAATATTTCTATCTCTTCTTCCCTCTCGCATATCATGCGGAGCGCGACAGATTGTACTCTACCTGCTGATCTGCTTCCTTTTAATTTCCTCCATAGCACAGGGGATATGGTAAACCCAACTAAATAATCTAAAATTTGTCGGGTCTGCTGTGCCTTTACAAGATTTTCATCTATGCTTCTAGGTTCATTTACCGCGCGTAGGACCGCAGGTTTTGTTACTTCATAAAAGACAACCCTACTAATATCACATTTTATTTTTTCTTCTTTAAGTATTTGTGATATGTGCCAAGATATTGCCTCCCCTTCTCTATCTGGATCTGTTGCAAGGTAAACGTATTTGCTCTTTTTAGCTTCATCCACTATATTATCAACTCGTTTTTGCGCACCTTGGATTATAGAGTATTCCGGTATGAAGTTGTTTTGAACATCCACAGCCCCCTGCTTAGAAGGGATGGCCCTGATGTGTCCATATGAAGAGATGACTTTATATCCATTTCCCAAATATTTGCTTATGGTCTTCATTTTAGACGGGGATTCAACAATTAACAGCTTCATCTTAAAATAAGCAAAATTTCATAAAAATGATAAAATAGACTTGTAATCTAGGCAAATGCAATACAAATATTGCAAGAGTAAAATATTTGAGATAACAGTAAATCTATATTTATTGGGGTGATTGTATGTCTAGATTTACTGTTTTTATATTAATTTTTTCCGTTATTGCATTTGGTTTGGGGTTTTATTATGTGGCTAATATAGATCTTAGGCCTGAGCAGTCTCAAGTTATAGAAGAGATAAAATAAGAGTTCTATGTATGAATAGACTTAGATATTATGTGATTGCCGCTTTTATCTTCTTTGTTTTTATTTCTTTTTTTGTATTCAGGGCTGGAGATAATGAAATGCCTGTTCATATTCCCAATAATACAAAAGCTCAAAAAATTAAGAAGGATGGTGGTCGTAGAATTGCAGTTATAGTTTCAAATCTTGGGCATATAGAAGAGAACATAGAATATCTAAAAGGAAATTTTAGTAAAAAGGTTACTTTAGGGTTTTCGCCTTATACAAAAAGTTTAACTGGTGTTACTTCTTCTTTGAAAAGTGAAGGGTGGAACTCTCTCATACTTATGCCTATGCAACCTGCTAATTATCCGCTTGATAATTTAGGGCCGTATTGTCTTTTAGATAATATTCCGGATGTAGAAAATCATTCTAGAATGGAGTGGATAATGGATAAGATATCTTTTTCTGAAGGGGTATATTTAAATACAGATCAAATTTTTACCTTATCAAGTGATGATACAATGTGGTTCTTGAAGGGTATGGAAATAAAATTAGACGAGCTGGGTAGGAAGATTATGATGATGTATTATGACACTAATGATATTCATTTTATTGAAAAATATTATGAAAAGTTGAGCTTAAGTGCGATTAATTTATTAAAAATAGATGTTGCAATAGAAAGAAATGCTACTGATCAAGAGATTAATCAAGCATTTGGATATGCGGAACTTATATCAAGTTCCAGGGGGTTAGCAGTAGTTATATGTGATTCAAAACTTAATATACTACAGCAACTTAAAAAATGGATGGGGCAACTAGATGGAAAAGGGATTGAGCTAATTTCGGTGCTAGAGTAGTTAAAGAGTTAAGTCATATAATAAAGTTTGAGATGTTGCGGTAGGTCTATTACCTTAGATTGTATATCGTATTTAGTTAATTTCTCATGCAATCAAGATCAGGAATGCAAACAGCTAATAAACCAATTAATATATTTGATGAATATATTATTAAAGGAGGGCTTCCTAAGTTTGCTGCGCAGCAACAGAAAGGATATGTAGCTATGGCCACTGATTTAGCATCTAGAGCTATAGGCGGTGCTGATTTAGCGGGTGCAGTTTCGGTATTATATAAGGCCCTCCATAATAAATTAAGTGATGCAGCAATTGATAAAATAGATGCTGCAGGTATTATGGAGTTTAAAGAAGCGCGCCAAGAATTAAAAAATGAATACGAAAATTTCCATAAGCTTATTGAAGTTCTATGCAATGGGGTTGAGGATATTGATAAAAAGGACTTAAAGCAAATTTGTGATGTGCTTGTTAATGGGGCAAAGACAATAGATGGAAGTGAGCTAGAGGTAGATGTTATAAAGGGCGTGCTAAACAATGCTGCAAAAACGGTTGAGCGTACGGCTGGTGAAATAGAGCTTAAGCAGAAACTCGCTAAGTTAGATGGTACGCTTAAATCTTATAGTGTTTCTATTTCAAAAATTGATTCTAAGGTGCCAAAAACCTTTGTTGAGCACGTAGTAGGTAAACCATTTCGCGATATAGTTGGTGCTGCACGCGGTGTTTTTCATGCATTATATAAAAATCCATTTAGAAGCAAAGATGAGCTTGCAAATTCTAATGATAAAAAGATCTCAGAGCTAGATGAGATGGCGGCGGGTTTTAAGGCCCTTGAAGATAAGTGGCTTAGTATTCATAAAAAAATTTTGGAGCTTTGTAAGCTTCCTTCTATTAGGGAAAGTGAAAGAGTGATAGAGGAACTTAAAAATGGTGATGATGCAGTGAAGGAAGAGAAAATAAATAAGCGTCAAGAGAAGATAGATCGCGTAAATAAACTTAATGAAGAAATTGCAAATGATACAAAAGAGTTGCAAAGTAATCTTAAAACCTTGCAAGATTTCCTTTCAAGGCAAAAAGAGGATAAGCCCTTAAAGGAGTTGGCAGTTAAATTATTAGCCAATGTATTAACTATGGCAATTAAGATGGTAATTGGGCTTGGGGAGTATATAAGGTGTGGCGCTGTTGATAATCGTATGCTTATGCACATAAGGACGGAGGTTGGGCAAGCGATTTCTAGCAGCCGAGGGTGCTATAGAGTTGATTCTAGTCAATTGGTGGATAATGAAGGGGCAGAGTCATTAGGTGCTAGATCAGTTAAAGATCTTAGAAAGTGGAAAGACGAGGTAGGGGAAAAGCGTAATGCAGGACAGAGTAGGTAATAATTTATGTATTATCATAGTCATTCTTGAGTTTTAGTTATTTATGTATATTTTCACTGATTAATCACGAATTTATATGCAGTGACAATGTATTATGATAAAATTCCGGTTGGGAAGAGTTTGCCAGATGAAGTTTTTGCAATTATAGAAATTTCATCAGATTCTTCTCCTATCAAATATGAATTCAATAAGGAATATGGCTGCCTTGTGGTGGATAGGTTTATAGCTACTGGTATGAGGTATCCGTGTAACTATGGGTTTATACCGCATACTTTTGGTGGAGATGGTGATCCTCTTGATATATTGGTAGTGAGTAGTTACGGTATCCTTCCTGGTAGTATTGTGCCTTCAAGGCCGATTGGTGCGCTGGTTACAGAAGATGAGGGGGGTATGGATGAGAAGGTCATAGCTATTCCCGTTAAGGATTTTGAAATGTTGGATGTACGCTCAGTTACCGATCTTTCGAGCTCATTAATCAAAAAAATAGAACACTTTTTCTCTAATTATAAAAATATGGAACCTGGCAAATGGGTAAAGGTTTCAAAATGGATTGATAAAGAAGAGACTTTGCAGTTAATAAAATTGTGTTTGCAAAAGAAATAATTCAATAATTAAGTCATATAATAAAAGTTGTCCTATTGTGGTAGGTGCCTTACCCTGAATTGTATATTATGGATAATATGTGTATTTTATGCAATCAGGGCAAGAGTTAGGCTATAAGCAGGATGAAGCTATTGATTATCAAATGCAATCACTGAAGAGTAAGCTGATGATTTATGGTGATAGCTTTTTAAAAATTAATTCTCATGAAAAAACTATGGTTGATATTCTTCAACCATTTTATGATATATTATGTAATGTAAGTGCTGTGTGGGGTGCGCTGGTTAAAAGTGGGGGCTCCGCAAAGGCTAGTGATGAGGCAAAGCTTCGTGAAATAGCTGCTCATTTTAAGAAGCTTGAAGATCGGTGGTTTGCCTATAAGGGGAAATGTGAGGAATTGTCTGCGCTTCCTAATGCTAAAGTAATATCAAAAAGTATCAAAGACCTTGGTTCCAAGTTGGGAGACCAGGATAGTATGCGGACTCAGATAAAGGAAGAATTGAGAGTGAAACAAAGAATGGAAATGATAATTAAAGATGTTCTGAAAGCTAGTGATGAATTTAACAAAGAGAAAGAGAGGATTGGAGTTAAATTTAATAAAGTGAAAGAGGAGTTTGAGGCTGAATTTAATAAAGTGAAAGAGGGGTTTGAGGCTGAATTTAACGAAGTGAAAGAGAGGATTCCTGAGGGATTTAGCCTAATTGAATGGAGTGCTGCGCTAGGAACGAAAGCTGCAATGGAAATGATAAGTAAGCAGGGCAGAAGTGTGCTTGAAGGGAATAAGAGGATTCTTGATGGGAAGAAGAGAATTCGTGAATGGAATAAGAGAATTAGTGAATGGAATAAGAGAATTAGTGAATGGAATAAGAGAATTAGTGAATGGAATAAGAGAATTCGTGAGACGATAGCTAATGAGAAGGAGATGATAGCTAAGGAGGGGGAGATAATGGTTAATGAGATAGCTAAGGAGGGGGAGATAATGGTTAATGAGATAGCTAAGGAGGGGGAGATAATGGTTAATGAGATAGCTAAGGAGGAGGAGATGATAGCTAAGTTGGAGTATATAGTTGCTGTGAGGGATGCGATATACGGGTATCTATACGAACTATACAGTAAAGCCCTCTATCAAATAATTGCGAGTACTCAACAACCAGTAATTGATGAGCTACAAATTAATACTCAATTAAATCAGATGATTGAGCAGCGTACTCAAGCGATAGAAAAACAAATGTCTGAACTTCAAGCTCAGGCAGGGCGTGTTAAAGAGCTTCAGGAAGGTATGACTAATGATACACGCATGTTGCAAACTGAGCTTCATGTATTACAAACTTTTCTTCGTTCACAACGAAGGCAAGATAACTCTTTGAGGGATGCGGTTATTCAATTGTTATCTGATGTATTACTATTATTACCTAAGATAATATCTGGGCTTATTCAATATAATAGGTCCGGTACTACTGATGCTACAGTGCTTGATAGTTGCAGGGCGCAGGTTGGAGAATTAATCAGTAATCAGCCTGTTGGTAGTCGGTCCATAGATGCACTTAATGAATATGCAGCAAGTCGTACCCACGGTAGGTAAAAAATATACCTTACTGACCAAAGCGCTCTTCTATGTAAGACATTAATACTTTTATGAATTGCTTAGACAGATCCTTACCTTTTAGTGTAAATTTTCTTTGGCCATCTATAAAGACTGGGGCGGCTTTATCTTCTCCGGCGCCAGGCAAACTAATACCTATATCTGCATGTTTGCTCTCACCAGGTCCATTTACAACACATCCCATAACTGCAATATTAAGATTTTCTACTCCTGGATATTTTTTCTTTAGTGCTGGTAATGAGTTTGTAATAAAATCTGAGACATCTGAAGATAGCTCTCTAAAAAACTCACCACTAGTTCTGCCACATCCTGGGCAGGAGATTACTTTAGGGGAGAAGGCGCCCATGCCTAAGGATGCTAGGACCTGATTGCAGACCGTCACCTCTTCCGTGCGCGCGCTACCAGGTTTGGGAGTAATAGAGCATCTTATTGTATCACCTATTCCTTGTTGTAATAATATTGATAATGCGGCAGTACTTTGTATTATTGCATGTAATCCCATACCGGCCTCAGTGAGTCCTAGATGCAATGGATACAGAGATTTATCAAATAGCTTTTTATATATTCTAATAAGAGGCTGTACCTCACTTACTTTTGCGCTAACTATTATTTTATTTTGTTTAATGCCAAATTCTTCTGCTTTTTGAGCGCTTATTAACGTAGAGGCAACTATAGCTTCTTCCATAACATCAGATGAGGATAATGGGGTTTTAGAGATGGCATTGTCATCCATCATTTTAGATAAAAGTTCTTGATCTAGACTACCCCAGTTCACGCCTATTCTTATAGGTTTTTCATTTTGTGCGGCAATTTCTAGAATCTCCTCAAAATTTCTGTCTCTCTTTGTGCCAAATCCTACGTTCCCTGGATTTATTCTATATTTATCAAGGACTTGTGCGCAATCTATATTGTTTCTTAATAATAAATTTCCATTATAATGAAAGCAGCCAACTAATGGTACATCTGCTTCTTTCCTTACTATATCCCTAATGTAGGGTATGGCAGCTGCTGCCTCCTTATCATTCACTGTTACCCTTACTATTTTTGATCCTGCAAAGAATAAATCTAATATTTGACGGGCAGTTGCCTTAACATCAGATGTTGGGGTATCCGTCATTGATTGAACTATAACTGGATTGGCGCCGCCAATTTTTACGTTCCCTACTTCTACTGTATATCTCATAAGCTTATAACTAAGTATATGTTGTCAATTTTAGATAGATCTCTAAATGTAAGCTATAATCTCTTAATAAACGTCTCAAAGTATCGCTGCTAGGAAGCTATATATAATTCTGCATCATGAATCAATCAATAACATTCTAAAAATTTTTAAATACAGTTGAAGTGATATAATATTTATACCATTTAAAATTGAGTATTGCTCGATATAATTTACTCTTATGTTGTAATAGGTAAAGTATATGTTTATAAATTTTTTGACCATAACTTCTATACTTGCGTTTGGCGGTGTTAAGTTAGGTGATTCAAATTTATTCCGTGCCCCGCTTTGTAAGGAAATGCACTTGGTATACCATACACATCAATGTCATAAATCTAGATTAGCTTTGCGTCCTTTAAATAAATCAACATGTTGCGCTAATGCAGCATTGAGTAGCGTAAGCAAGATATCAAGGTTATACAATATCACGCAACATAGTATCTGTAATTGTAATAAAATTAACAAAAATATCTCTATTTCTTATAAGCAGCTACTTGCTAATTACAAAGCTGGAGATGTGGCAAGCTCATATTATAATAGGAAAATAGCAGAAGAAGCTATAAAGGCCGCTTTTTTGGTAGATGGCGGTAAAATACAAAGATGGGTTGCTGATGAAAATTCACAAGAAGTACTTATTATGAAATATATCGCAAATAAAGATGTTGGGTATGGTATAAACCCTAGGACGGGTTCTATAATAAAAATGAGGGGAGTAGCGCTAGTTTTAAAAAAAGAAAAGAAATGTGAGTTAAAGATAGAGGCATGTTACCCTATTGATGCTTCTAAAATTGATAAGCAAGATTCAGCGGTTATGTAATAAAATTTACCAAATTTATATAATATATCTTATATAAATTAATGGCTTGCTGCGGTCTTGGGATAGATATATATAGCAATATCTACATCTTATGAATGGATTCGTTGTATATGCCGCTAGTAGCAAAGAAATATGATACAAAAATTGTAAGCAATAATTTTATAAATGCATTATGGGCGCTTGGATATCGGACTGAAGATAGCTGGGTGGCATTTATACAGATGATGTGTATTAGTGGTATTTTTGGAAGCCCTATACCAAAGCTAGTGGATTATGATCAGGCTATACGTTTACTTAATGATCCAATGTTACTATTAAGCAATGATGCTGCTCAAGAGGCGTCACATCTTTCTGTGGCAGCTTATTTAGAAGCAATAGATGAATTGGGGCAAAAGCGCTGGAAGGAGCTACGCGGCGCCGGGGAGCGTCAGCAATCTCCTGGTGATCATAAGCTCTCTGAACATTTGGAGTATATAACTAGTCTATTAAAACGTCTTGGGATGGTTGATGAGATATTTCCTGAAGATGATAAATTTGGCAAAATTACGGCATTTTTAAATCTTGGTGCGGCGCAGGATACTGTAGAGGAAAGAACTTGTTACTTAAAGCGGTTGATAGATTACCAGAAGGTTTTATATCCTCTTTCTGAATCAAAGGTATATCTTCTTGGTGGGAATCGTAAGTTATGGCCAGAAACATCACTCACTACAAATTCATCTAAGCCGTTGGTTAATGGTGAGCCTTTAGCATTACAACTAGTTGCTGAACGTATTTATTCTAAGTATTTAGTTGGGGAGGTTAAGGATTTAGATCTCATAGAAATTATAAAAAATGCTGGAATAGACAGAGACATTGCAATTGCTGGTATTGCAAAAATAATTCAGGAAAAAATTGTAGATCGGGTATTTGCCTGCATGAAAAATGAGGTAATAAGATCTAGGGCGGAAATTGTTTCAGAGGTAGAAGGGAAATATAACATATCCTGGCCAACAGAATCAGACCTACAAGCTAAAATAGCGGTATTATATGGTATATATGATGCTATTGTTGTAATGGGTGAAAAGAACCAAGGTCTTGATCGTCCAGATACGATGTCTACTGCAGAAAAGTTTGCTGATGTGTTTGCGGCGGAGCATCGTAATGATCTCATTTGCGTTGTATCTAATCAGCCGTTTGCAAAACGTCAGTCACTCCTTTTTGTAAAGCAATTATATAGCAAAGTTGGGAATCCGCTAGACACTATTGTTACTGCTGCAGGTAAAAATCAAGGTAATGATGTAGTTCAATTAGGTGTACAGGAATTTTTGTCTTATATACATGCCGCGACTGATATTGCTAAATCTGGTGCTTTAGAAGATTATGTCAATGAAGAGCTAGATCATGAATTTTATGTTAGTATTGGTGGTTCTACTAATAGTACTGACAATACTGGTACTTTGGAAAATAATGTCGAGTTGGGTAATGAATCTTGCGTTGGTGGCGCTGCTGATGGTGCTGACAATGTTTAATGCTAAAAATTTAGAGTAATGAGGCCTAAATTTATATTAGGCCTCAGAGGTTCGATTTGTTGCGTACATTGTGCTGTAACGCTTGGTATTGGGTAATTTATGTAAATTTGATGTAACTTGTTGATTATTCTGACTTTCGCTGCAGTTTTTTTACAATAAATTTATTGATCGGCTTTTATCGGTTGTCTCATTTTATAGCTAAGCGGATTAAGTAACTTACTCATATACAAATGATTTGGTGGATTCTAGATCTCGTGGAAATCTGTTATATTTATTTATGCCTTGATAGCTAGCTTATAATAGGTTGCTACTATAACAGTTTGCTACTATAACAGTTTGCAATTATCTGTCCTAATAAATCCTTTGTATATACGTCTTTTTATTAAATCAGCGTTTATAAGGGTATACGTTCACGTGTTATTAGATAAAAACATATTTATATTAAAAAATTAAAATATAAACAAAATACAATCTTTAGGTGTGTAACAAGGCGCGCAGAAGTAATATATACTTTATATAATAAGTAGATATCCATCTTTTTTAATTGAGATTTATTAAATAGTCCTTATACTTAAAATTGTATTTATGTAAAGAAACTAGCTAGGCGACCTAATTTAATAGTAGTTAGCTATTGAATTTGTTGGTTATATGTATTAGTCTTCTATCGTTGTAGTTTTTGATTTTTATTATGTCTGTTAATTCACTAAGCCATGTGGGGGGGCATGTAACAGCGGCTAATCTTAGAGGTGCGCATGCGGCTGTTGGCTCTGTCACTGGTGGGGTAGTCAGTAGATTGTCTATAGAAAAGGCCTTGAAAGAAAAAAATCCGGATATGACACCTGATATGATATATAAGGTGTTGGATGTATTTTTTAGTGAGCTGTCTGCTGCGCTTATATGTGGAGATAGGGTGGAGCTTAGGGGGTTTGGTTCTTGGATTGTCAGAAAAAGAAAGAAAAAAGTTGTTCGTAATCCAAAGACAAATGATAAGCTTTTAGTAGGTGATAAAGGTTCTTTGTATTTTAGGGCCAGTAGGGAGCTTATAGGCAGGGTAAATGGAGCCCAGGAAGGGTAGACCATCTATAATGATTTTAAAAGTAATGTATAAGTAGCGCTTTTTGGTTAGTTACGTATTAGTTTGGTGTTTTGTCTAGTTAGGATATTTAGCTACTATATATGTTAATCGTGTAATGGCTTCTAGTGATGGTTTTGTTTTGCAGAGGCTTTTGTTGATGGTTTATGTTAGTGGCGTAAAGGGGCTGTCTGGTTTTTTTTTCTAGGTTATTGCTCTATGTCTGTACTAATAAGCTTTTTAACTTTATAAAAAGCTGTGTGCGAATGGTTGGAAGTTATAAGTCGAGTTAACATGAGTGTTTTAGTAAGATTTGCCCCAAGTCCTACAGGTTTTTTACATGTTGGAAATATAAGGATAGCTTTGGTAAATTGGTTGTTTGCAAAAGCTATAGGTGGCAGTTTTTTACTTAGAATAGATGATACTGATACCAAGAGATCAGAACTTAGGTATGTAGAGCAAATTAAGGAGGATCTTTCTTGGCTTGGTCTTGTTTGGGATGATATTAAATTCCAATCTAAGAGGATGGATAGATATGATGAATGCAAAGATTTTTTAATAAAATCTCGCAGGTTATATCCGTGTTATGAAACTAAGGAAGAGCTTGAGGTTCGAAAGAAGCTTTTGTTAAAGAGTAAAAAGCCGCCAATATATGATAGAGCGGCACTGAGGCTTGCTGAAAATGAAGTAAAAAAACTAGAGCAAGAAGGCAGGAGGCCGCATTGGAGATTTTTTATAGATCATTCTGAAAAAATAGTACTAAAAGATGAAATAAAAGGTGATGTAATATTTGATCCTTCTAAGATTAGTGATCCAATTCTTATCAGGGAAGATGGCTCTATGACATACATATTTGCCTCCGTTATAGATGATATCGATTTTAATATAACCCATATCATAAGGGGTGAGGATCATTTATCAGGTAGTGCGATACATGCTAACTTATTTAAGGCATTAGGTGCTGCGCAGATGCCAAATTTTGCTCATATTCCCCTAATGAGGTCAAAGTATGGTGAAATTTCTAAGAGATATGGCAGTATATTTGGCATAAAATCCTTAAGAGAATCTGGTATAAGTGCTAAAGCAATAATAAACCTTTTAGCTAAATTAGGTACGTGTGATGAAGTAAATTACTCCTATGGGGTGAAGGACTTGATATCGCAATTTTCATTCAAGAAGTTTAGCCAATCTTGTGTTCTTTATGATGAAGATGAGTTAACTAAATTGAATGAAAAGGTGATGCATAATATGCCGTATAAAGAGGCGCTAATTTTAATGAAAGACTTTGATTTTGACATAAGTGAAGAAATTTGGGAGGCTGCAAAAAGTAATATATCCAATATTCGAGATATATTGCTTTGGAAGAGGATTTGTCAGGAAAAACTAATGCCGAAAATTCTAGATATAGAGTATACAATGGGTGTAAGTGAAATTCTACCTGAAGAACCTTGGGATTCAAATACATGGCAAGAACTATTATCAAAAACGAAAAAGTTGTTTAATAAAAAGGGTAAGGAGCTCTTTTTGCCGATCAGATTAGCGCTTACTGGAGTTGATGACGGCCCTGAGCTTCAAAAGTTGTTGCCACTAATTGGTAGGAAAAGGTGTTATGAGAGGCTTAGAGGGAATGAGAGTTAGGTTCTGCTCTTGTTTAACGTTTAATAAGGCTGCCGCTTTTAAATATTTTTTTACAAGAAGCATGGAATTTTGGTAGATTTATAGCTAAAGCTGTATAAAAAGATTACATCAATTTTATATCTTGCATCAACCTATGCTTTCTTTGGCAGTGTTTGCTATAGATATAGCTTTGATCCTTGTTAAAGAAATATAAGAATTGTTAAACGCGGGATTTTTTGGCATTTGCTAGATCGTTTTGGATTTATCTCATAGCGATGAATTGAAATTTCCCACAAAACTAATAGCTATCCATAATGAACTCTGCTTTCTTTTTTACGTATCTCTCTACGGATTGCCTGTTCTGGCGTTATAATGTTTTATAAGCTTTTTCTCCATAAATTATTATCCTCGTAATTCTCTGAGATCAAACAATTAGGACTAATATGAGGTATTGTCATGCATAGATAGATAGGCTCTAAACATCCACATAGCCATCCTGAGCATAACATTTGGAGTAACGTTTCTTATTAATCGAGCCCCTTAGACTCGGGTTTTTAGTTTCTATCGAGCAAGTTCCAGCTTTATCTGCTATATGCTTGATTCTCTTTGGTATTATTTTGTTATAACTGTAATTTCCATCTGTAGCTATGATTCTGATATTATGATGCTTTACTTGTAATTCTTTTGCAGATCCAGCGGATCCATTTCCTATATAATGTGCAATAATCTCATTTCTGTTCCTATCAAGCCAAATTCGTATGCGCAAGTCTTTTTTTAGAGAGACTTCACATTTAGATTGGTTTCAGATGATCATCTGAAACCAGTTACAAAAGTGAAGATACGCATAAGAATGGCCATGTGCGCGGGATTCAGCGCTATAAATATAAAGCATGTGACTTGAATTTTGTGAAGGGAGATCGTCGGTATAAACGTGAAACGGCAGTCAAAAAGGCTCTTTGCGTGATCCTCTACAGCCTTGGGAAAGCCTCATTTTCCATGAAAAGTCTTAAATCACTCGCCCATTTATCGGTGGATCGTAGAGGCCAAGACCCCAGAACCCAGCATTTCTGGCAGATATCTAGGAGACAGAGTTCGATGAAATGTAGCATTTTCTTCAAAAAAAGTCAAAAACTCTGGGTCATCAAGGATCGTAGCAGAACTATTGCCTGTGTTACAGGGGATGCTACAACGTTCAAGCGACTTTTTGAGAAAGTAGAGAGTCTGGAAAATTGCCGATTTTACACGGATGATTGGGATGCATTTGCCAAAATTTTGCCTAAAAATCGCCATGTTATCGGCAAATCAGGAACCGTATGCATTGAGCATAATAACAGCAACACAAGGCATGACCCGCCGCACAAAAATTGTATCCAAAGAAGAGGAAATGGTTACTATAAAGCTCTGGTGCGCTCTTACAACACCGGAGATTTTTCAGCATTATCAGGATATATTATTATCTATCTTTAGGTGAAAACTCTCAAAAATTGATGATCAAAAATTAAGTCAATATGTTGAGGCGCATCCAGATTCCTTTTTATCAGAAATAGCAAAAGAGTTTACTGCACAAGGCATATTTTAT